>CAYSLJ010000246.1:0-7259 GCA_964431735.1 uncultured Synergistia bacterium
CATTACCTGCCATTCACTATTCACTACTCACTATTCACTAATTACAGATTTATATACATTAACTATAATTTTCAGTAAAGGTGAATTTACCTGTCGTGAAAAAACGCAATCATAAATATAAAATTCAGATAAGAATATCGACTTTACGAACGGATAATGTTAAAATTGTAAAGTTATATAGTGAGTAGTGAAAAGTGAGTGATAGTGACATGCATCACGCATTACGATTATAACGTGCCAGGAGAAAGAGAGGCTTATTATGAAAGCATACGAGAAACTTATAAAAGAAATGATAGATAACCAGGAAAAAACATTGAGTTTACACGACAATATAAAAGAAGAGCTGAGAATAAGAAAATGTATATTTGAAGGAGAACCGTTCAAACTTGCTCTTGTTCCTTTGATTCTGAAAAAGAAAGATATAGATCTTATTACATCTGTATCGGAAACTTTATACAGAATTATAAATAAAATCATCAGGGCTTCATCATGTGATAAAAATATGGAAGCCTATTTTTCCTACAAAGATATACCGGCAGAATGGATTTCTATTGATAAAGGATATAAAGAACATGCAGTGATTACAAGATTGGATGCCCTGTATGACGGGAAAAACCTGAAATTTCTCGAATTTAACACAGACAATCCCGGCGGGAAAGGATGGAACGATATATTTGAAGAGATAATTCTGAGTCATGGTGCATACAGAGAATTATTCCCTTCCGGCATAAGCCTTCATACAAAGTCTGTTACAGACGGTCTCTTTAAAGCAGTAATGAAAAGCTCTCTTGATTTCTGGGGTTCCGGAGAAAAACCGTCTGTTGCTATTATTGATTACAGAGAATCTCAGTTTCTCGGAGACGGAGAGATTGTAAAAGATTATTTTCTGTCAAAAAATGTACATGCCGAGCTGGTAGATCCGAGAGATTTTTATTATATAAATGATCGACTTAAATATAAAGGAACAGTCTATAATACTGTTATAAGATGTGTAAAAGCACAGGAATTTCTGGAATATCCGAAAGATCTGAGAAATTTCATAACAGCCTGCATGAAAGGTCATGTATGTATGGTAAACTCGTTTAAATCACTTCTGGGCAGTGAAAAATCAATCCTTGCCATATTATGTAACATGAGTTTCCATCATTATTTTACGGAAAAAGAAAAAGACGTTATACACAATTACATCCCCTGGACAATTACACTCGGTAATAAAGAGGTTTACTCCAGAGAAGGCAAAAAAATGGAAACAAAAAACTTTCTTATTAAAAACCAGGAAACGTTTGTCATAAAACCTTCATGGGGTTACGGAGGAAAAGGAGTTATACTGGGTAAACATATGTCATCAGATGATTGGAAGGAAGCAGTTTATAAATACGGAATGGATTCGTCCTGGGTAGCACAGGAATATGTAGAAATCCCGAAAATTGAAATTCCTGTTATAAATAACGGCCATGTTGAAAGAGGTTCTAAATATTTCAATTTGAGTCCCTATGTATTCGGCGGAACATATGCAGGCTGTCTCGGAAGAATCTCGGATTTACCGGTTATAAATGTCTCTGCCGGCGGAGGGATAATACCTGTAATAAAAGAGGAAGAAAATTGAGTAAAAAAGAGAAAAAAACAGTAAATAAATCCATAGAAAAAAATGTACCGATAAAACATTACTGGCTTATTATAGCAGGACTGACTCTTGCAGGTTTATTAATCCGCCTTATGATCCTTGCTTTACCTGAGAAATTTTTCTATCTTCCCGATCATATGAATAACTGGATATGGGCCCGCCATTCGGTAGAATACGGACTTCTGGAACGGTATGGCTATAACAGGCACGACTATTGTTTTACCTATGGTCCTCCTCTGGAGGTGCAGGTAGATAAAATGTTTACAGATCCTGACGGAAACATTTACAGACCGGGTGATATTGTAACACTGCCCGGAAGGCCATGGAAATTTCTGCCTGTAAGTTATCCTCCCTTTTATGTTTATATAAGACATATATTCGGACTGTTCCACAGATTCCTTGATATAAAAATGGAACCTCTCACTCCGGCAGCATGGTTTTCTTTACAATTACCAAACTATATAGCAGACTGGATTTTAGCTCTCGGCTGCCTGTGTACGGTTCGGAGGTGGAAAGGAGAAAAAGAGGGACTTATTGCTTTCATATTAATGTGGTTTTCTCCTGCTGTTTTACTGACAGGTGTATTGTGGACTCAATGTGATTCATGGTATCTTGCCCTGGCTGTATGGTGTATGTATTTTCTCATGGAAAACAAATGGGCTATAAGCGGAATAATATGGGCTCTTGTTGTGCTGGTAAAGCCTCAGTCTTTATTTATGATACCTCCGCTGGGTTATTTCTTTTTCGCAGGAAAACGGTTCAAACCTTTTCTTATTTATTGTGTTACAGCCTTACTGGCAACCATGGTCATAACGGCACCTTTTATGTTCAAATCAGGGCCTGCGTGGATATCCAATACTTATCTTTATCACTTTACCGATAAGTTTGCCGCCTATACAACCTTTAAAGGTTTTAATATATGGATGGTAGACCTTATACTGGGAGGCCATGATCTGAATATTTATTCAACAATATTCGGTATAAGTAAAAAAATGTGGGGACTGTTATTTTTAATTACAGGTCTTACTATTTCTTTTATAGCATGCCACAGGAGATATAAAAACCATGTCTTATCTCTCCCCATGTTGCTTTCCATGACATTTATCGTAATATTTCTATTTTCCACACAGGTTCATGAAAGATTTATAATATATATACTGCCTTTCATACTGATTTCTGCCTTTATAGAAAATAATTTCCGGGCCATATTTGCAGGTTATTCAATAATAGGATTTTTCGAGGTAACACACCATATTCTGTTGCCGTCAGGCCTTAACCTCATAGATGCAAAACCTTTTGATATGTTTTTTATACTCATATTAAGTATTGCAGGTATATGCCTCTTTTTCTACCTCCTATATAATCTATTTAACAGTTCTTTTAACAGGGACACATTATTACAGAGACAGGACGTTAACCTATGAAGCAAAATAAAGAGAAAAAAAATATGAGACCCATCAACCCCTTATTTGTGGCAACTATTATAATACTTTTCATTACCATCATTATGTTTGCCGATGTTCTGTTTACAGGTAAAGAAATAGTTCTTTCAAGTTACGGCACAGATCTTACCAATTATTTTCTGGGATGCAGGCGGTTTGGTTTTGATAATCTCAGAGGGGGAAATATTCCTTTATGGTGTCCCCATATTTATTCCGGTGCACCCTATATGGGAGGATTTCAATCAGCCTTACTTTATCCGTTAAATTTATGTTATCTATTCTTACCACTCTGTAAAGCTATAAATTACAGTGTGGCAATTCATATTTTTCTCGCAGGATTTTTCATGTATCTCTGGACATCATACAGGAAATTAAATTTTACTGCATCAATTATTTCTTCCCTGTTGTTTATGTTCTGCGGTGCCCATTTTACCCATCTTTATGCAGGTCATATATCTGATCTATGCACCATGACATGGGGGCCATTATTATTTTTATCTATAGATGGTTTTTTAGACACTCCTTCGTGCAAATGGTTTTTAACCGGTATATGTGCAATCACCATGCAAATTCTGGCAGGACATCCTCAATACATGGTATATACTTTTGTGGCAGTAGTAATTTACCTGGCTTTCTCTGCAGTCAGAACAGAAAGATTTTTAATAAAAGTATCCGGTATTATAGCCATGTATGGTGCAGGGACAGCTTTATCAGCCTTTCAACTGCTGACAGGTATATGTTCTTCATCAGAAACATTGAGGAGCGGCAGTGTAACATATAAATTTGCGTCACAGCACTCTTTTCCTCCTGAAAATTTTATTACTCTTATAGCTCCCGGTTTTTTTGGTCTTATAGATTTTCCTTACTGGGGCCGTTCTTATTTCTGGGGAACCGGCATTTTTATCGGTATAACAGGGTTAATTTTTGTAATATACGGAGCCATATATGCAGATAAAAACATAAAGAAATACTCTCTATATATGATTATTATCCTCCTGATTCTGGCCATGGGAGCACATACACCTTTATTTAAACTTCTTTACAGTTTCGTACCTGGATTTAATAAATTCAGAGGACTTGAAAAATTTACCTATCCAGCTTCTTTGTTTATCACTCTTATGGCGGGCACAGGTTTAGACCATCTCATAAAGGTCAGGCACGTAAGCAGAAAAATGATACTTACCATGTTTATCACAGGAATCCTTGTTTTTATTGCAGGGCTGGTGACAGGTTTATCATCTGCAGGACCGGAACCTTCAGGGTGGTGGATGAACTTTATGAAATTCATAAATAGTACCGATATTTCACGTCCCCGTTCCGATTTTTATATAAGCAATGAATTCATGTTAAAGGCAGCTCTTGTAGCCTGTAAAAGTCTTATCATGTCATCTGTTATGATAGTATTTATTTCATTCCTGTTTTTCCTTATAAAATATAATAATAAAATGGTTTATGTCATTTCATCTGTTGCTGTTATAGAAGTTCTTGTTTTTGCTTTTTCCGTAAGGGCCTCCTTTGATATAAGTTCCACTCATTTTTATGAAATGGAAAAATTCGTCTCTTCTCATCCCGGAGATTACAGGGTTTTAGAGATTATAAATCCCAATCTGGGTATGTTTACAGGTATGAAAGATATATGGGGACATGAACCGAGTTGTATAAAACGTTATGCAGAATTCATGGCTTTCACCCAGGACAGAGATGTTAACGATGTAGCTGAATACTTTGTATTTAATAAAATTCATCCCCTCTTTTCAATGGTCAGATGTAAGTATATATTTTCTCCTGAGAACAATCAGATAAAGGTTATGGAATTGCCGGATCCTATGGCAAAACTGGAATTAATCCGGGAATATGAGGTTATAAAAGAAAGAGATAAAATCTTTACAGTCATGGGAGAGCCGGCATTTAATCCGGAACAAAAAGTAATTCTGGAAACAGAACCGGATATTAAACCGGTTAAAAGCCAGAATAAAGGATATGCGAAAATTCTTCAGGAAGGAACAGATTTTCTTACTATTGAAGCAGAAACGTCAGAGCCGGTTATTCTTCTGATTACAGACTCGTACAGTAAATACTGGCACGCAAAAGCTCTGGACGGAAGCAGTCAGAAGACATACAAGGTTATGCCTGCAAATTACATATTGAGAGCTATCCCTCTGTCCGGAGGACATCATCTGCTCAGAGTTGAATATATGCCTCCCTTATATGAGACAGGTAAATGGATCTCTACAGGTACATTGATAATCTGTATCGGTCTCACTGTGTGGTATTTTGCAGGGCTTTCCAGAAATGTTCAATAAATTATTTAGATACGTTTCTCCAGATAAAATTTTATATAAAGCTTAATCTTACGCCATAAAAAATGAAAATTCCTATACATTTAAATTATATATAAATATCATATATATTAAGAGATGGTTGTCCTGAAGGATCACATATCTGTTCTACAGGTTTACCCAGGTCAAGTTCACCAGGTCTCACTATAAATACCACTCTATCTTTTGTTCCGTTATTCTGCAGTTCTTTAAGTCCGGGAAGCCATAGATCGGAATAGATAAAATTCATTTTTCCATAACGTACATGCCAGTCCCATTCGCCGGGTGTATAAATAATATGAACGTCTTTAAACCACCGGGAAGGTTCATAATTTAAATAAACCAGTGTCATAATATAAGGTTGATTCATCCTGCTGGTAGTCATAAAGACTGCATCAATGTCATTCAAGCGCGGTTTCAGCCATTCACATGACTGACGCACATCAACCTGATAAATTCTATAAGCATCGAGAGTATTATCATGAACATAAAAATAAAAATAAAAATAAGAAAGATTGTTTATTATAAACAACAATACCATAACAGAGGTAACGCAATAAGCCAGAGATGCTCTTTTCTTCCATAACCACGTAAAACCATTGACAGCTCCGAGGGAAGCCAGAAGTAGAATTCCGCACATGCCAGGGGCACTTCTCATCTGGCTCGGACTGGCAAAGTAACAAAAGGAATCCGCCACAGGATATGCAAGAATTAAAGCAAGTAACAATCTGGCAGACCTTGAAGATTTAACCTGATTTATTAAAACAATAAACCCTGCTACAGTTAATGGAAACATATAAAAGTGCAGCATTTTCGCTCCGGGAAGGTTGCTTACGTTAAAATCAGTCTGAATAAAGAGATACCAGGGGTTAAAATGATTCATATAGCGGTAAATTATGGCAAGAACTAACTGTAACGGAGTAAGGTTCATTACCTTCCACAGGAACTGTGTCTCACCATGTCTGGCTACAGTGCCTGCTTCAGTAATATACGTATAAGCCAAAGGAGAAATTATTAAAAGAAAACTGCCAGTAAAGGCCAGAAAGGCCATAAGTCCTCTGGAATTTTTCATTAAACATAAAAAATCTTTCCAGTTCAATAAAACTAAAAATATAAGAAAAAAAGGCCAAAAAATTCTTATAGAATGATAGCCGTAACAGAAAATACCGATCATCAAACCGGCCAGACCGGCTATTAAAGGAGAAGGTAAACATTTCTGGTTATCATCTAAAAACATGTTTCCATATAAAAGAAGTACAAGACCTGTCGTTACAGCAAAAGGGCATACACATCCTTCATGAGCCAGTCTGCTTAAATAAAAGGGCCATGGATTAAGAGCCAGGAGAGCTGCTGCCACGAGACCGACGGAAGGATTAAATAATCTTTTTCCTGCAATATAAATTAACATTACGGAAGCTGTGCCCAGGAAAGCCGGTGCCATACGGGAGGAATCAACACTTAATCCGAAGATATGCAGAAAAGGTAAGAGAATATAAATAAAAAGGGTTGTATAGTTTCCGCCCAGTCCTCGAAAGTAAACAACAGGCCATGATACACCGAACTGGTCCTGTCCTGTTTTTAAAAGACAGTAAGAATTCCATGCATTACAACCTTCATCCTGAGCAAGACCGTTCGGACATGAAGAAAGATTGGAAAATCTTAGAATCGATGCTATTATAAGAATAACAATTAATATATAAATTTCTTTATGTTTCATTTAATTTTCTTATATAAGAGTCCGTTGATTTATATTTATGTAAATCTATCTGAATTAACTATTTTGTTTACTCTGTTATCTAAAAATAATCCCTGTTTAACTCGAGCTTTTCCCGAAACTCGGAAGTCTCTCCAGGTCTACTATAAAAATTCTACTTT
>CAYSLJ010000247.1:0-7144 GCA_964431735.1 uncultured Synergistia bacterium
TTAATTTATAAATTACTGTTAATACGGTATATATTTTTCTCCAGAGCCTCACCCGCCGGAAGGTTGTACAATAAATATTACTTTTCGGATAGGCTCTAAATATCTATCTGCAATGAATTCAGTATAAAATCATAATCAGGTTTGAAATTCTGCAAATAATCTTCAGCACATTCAAAACGAATAACAAAGAGATAACTGTCCTTTGTAAATATATAATTATTAACCGTATGGGCTCTGCCATCATCCTGTATATATTCATACTGAACAAAACCTGCATCCAATCCTGCTATACGTAAACCTGTTTCAGTTTTCTTTATCTTATTTTTTATCTCTTTTACCCAGTAATCAAGTATAAGTTTTATATCTGATGTTGCCAGAGGTTTTGCCATTTTCTCAATATCACATATTGCTATAGCTTTGCCATTATCATAAAGACCTGTAAAATAAACTGTTTCATCTTTATTTTCATTACCTGTCCCCCAGTTATAAGGTAATTGCAGAGAATAAACACCTCCGGGATCTATATAAAGACATCCTCCGAAGACTTTTGTAATATTAAAACTATCCTTTATTAAAGAAAAATCATCCAGAAAATCGTCATAATATTTCTCTTCTGCTTCCATGACAAGAGTCAATAGTTCCTCTGTTCTGAATAGAAAATAATAGGTCTTTCTCTTAATTATACCTGTATTCTCTATTTTAAAAGCATATTTCCCTGCAATAAGTACATCGTCAACACTGAATTTCAACCCTGTCAGAGTCTCTGTAAATTCATCCTGAGTAAATTTTTTATCATTTAAATCTTCAAGTTTATCCACTTTTTCTTCTGATAATTTATTTTTCACCTTATCTATAACTTCATCATTAATATGATAAACCCCTATTTTATCTTCTTTTTTTATATCTATCCTTACACAGTTTAAACCATATAATTCAATTTCCTTATTATCCAGAACCTCATCAGGCTGGAGTAATGCAATGGCTTTATTCATAAATTTTTCCATAGTCATCTTCTCTTCTGAAGGAGGAAAAGACATAACGGTAAAAAAAGCTTCTTCTTTACCTTTTATGCATTGAAAGATATCCCTTCTGCCATCTTCCAGTATTGTCCATGACTGAGGTAGCTCTACTGTATATCTTTCTCTTGGATCTTTATAGGGAGCACCTGAAGAAATAGAACAAACAAGAAAAAGAGCAAAAAAAAGCATAAAAAGACATAAGAAATATTTCATAATAACACCTCTTTATACAATTTATTATTAATTTATATGATTACAATATAGTATGGAGCATTCAAAGCTATTTACATTCCTGTTATTATATCATATAATAAACATATTGTAAAAGATTGCGTTAAAAATGACATGTAATTTTGCGTATTTAACATCATATATTACTCTGACAATGTCACATTTAATAAAATAGCAATTAACAATTAAAGCCAATCGCTAACAGCTAATAGCTAAGAACTAAAAACTATTTTACCAAAGCAGATAATATGACATTTTCAGGTTACGAACGTAAAAGAAATATTATTTATATTCATCTCAGTAAACGTGCTGTAAGCTGATAATAATGAAAAAAAAATATATTCTCTTAATAATCCTGATTATATTTATAAATATTATAATTTTTTCTCAATCTATTCAGAACAATTTCACCAACTGGGATGATCCTGACTATATAACTGAAAATATATTGATCAAAGAATTAACATGGAAAAACATAATAGATATTTTTAATTTTCTGGCTCCAGCCAGTAATCCACTTGTAAAAAGCCTCTATACACCGCTGGTAATTCTATCATATGCTATAGAATATCAATTTTTCGGGAATAATCCTGAAGGTTATCATATTACAAACCTTGTTATCCATATAATTAACTGTATTCTTGTGTTCTGGATAATCCTCCTTATTACCGGAGATAATATGACATCATTTCTGGTAAGTATATTATTTGGTATACATCCCCTTCATGTAGAATCAGTCGTATGGATTACAGAAAGAAAGGATTTACTTTACAGTTTATTTTTTCTGGGAACAATAATTTCTTATATTTATTATAAAAAAACAAAGAGAGCACCTTACTATTATATGTCTCTTGTTTTATTTTTACTGTCCCTTCTCTCAAAACCTATGGGAGTTACTTTACCTGTTATATTACTTCTTTTTGATTACATAATGTCTGGAAATATATATAATAAAGAAAATATTAAGGAAAAAATTCCCTACCTGTTACTAACCTCTATATTTATAGCTATTACTCTGATAATTTCGTCTTTCTACAAACCTTCAGAAGGTAAGGTATCCTATCCTTTTTCCCATAATATATTCATAGCATCTTATAATATAATATTTTATCTATATAAACTTTCATGGCCAACAAAACAGTCTGCCATATATCCCCACCCGGAAGGAAACAGTCTGCCTTTATTTTTTTTAATATCTCCTTTTATCGTATTTACCTTTATAACACTTGTAATACTGTCAGTAAAATATACAAAAAAAATCTCTTTTGCCATGTTATTTTTTTTGATTACCATACTGCCTGTCATACAATTAATACCTGTACCTCCAGGAATAAGTGCGGACAGATATACGTACATACCTTCCATAGGATACTTTTATATTTTATCAGAAGTGTTTTTGTGGATTTACAGAAAAAAAACTAATAACAGGCTGAAAACATTATTAATCATATTATTGATATGTATCATAATAACCCTGTCATTGCTAAGTTATAAAAGAACACTTGTATGGACCGATAGCATTACATTGTGGAGTGACGTTTTAAAAAACTATCCTGACGTATTGTTAGCATGGAATAATCGCGGTATAGCTTATCTGGAAAAAAATGAGTATGACAGAGCAATTGATGATTTTAACCATAGTATAAAACTCGATCCCGATAACGGGGAAACCTATTATAATCTTGGTAATGCATATTATAAAAAACAGGAATATGATAAATCACTGAAAAATTTTAATCATGCCCTGAGTCTCAATAATTCCCATATAAAAGCATATATAAACAGAGGAAATCTTTATTATAAAACAGGAAATTATGAGCTGGCACTATCTGATTTTAATAAAGCTTTAACACTTGCTCCATATTCATATATAGCTTATACTGCCCGTGGAAATGTTTATTTTGATAAGAAAGAATATAAAAAATCTCTATCAGATTATAATCAATCCTTAAAGATTGCTCCAGATTTTGCAGAAGCTTATAATAACAGAGGTATGCTCTATGGAGTAATTAAAGAATATGATAAAGCTATAGAAGATTTTACTATGGCTGTAACAATTAATCCTGTTTTTATTGAAGCCTATTACAACAGGGCAATAACATGGTCACATAAAAAAGAATATGAAAAAGCACGGGAAGACATAGAAAAAATTCAGAAACTCGGCTACCAGGTAGATAAACGATTCATGCAGAAACCTGATAAAGAGTTGACAAAATAGGGGGTAATATCTTTATGGCGGTAAAGCCTATAATATTTGACTCAAAAGCCAGAAATACTCGTTCTGTATGTTCTTACTGCGGTGATTTTTTTTCAGATGGTGATGAAGTAATCATATGTCCCAATGATAATACACCACATCATAAAGAATGCTGGAAAGAAAATAAAGGATGCAGCAAAGGAGATTTTGAAGATATTCCTCTAAAACCGTTAAAGAATATTTCGCCATGGAAAATATTTAAAACACTTGCTTTTATAAGTTTTGGCATTTTCTCAACCCTTGCCCTTTTATGCGTAATAGCACTCTTTGTTCTGGATCCGAATAAAAACTTAAAACCACCTCCGGAACCTACATCATATCTGACAGCATATCCGACTCCTCTGCCTTTTCCATCGGAACTATCATTAACAGAACCTGAAGTAACTGCCATATCTGAGATTACAGAACCATCACCGGTTAAAACACCGGAGAAGAAAACAGCGTCAGTGAAAACACCGAAAAAAAAACCGGTTCCCGCTAAAACAATAAATCCGGAAGCACTCAAACCTTTTGAAGAAGAAACACCGGCAGAACAACAGGGCTATACAGTTGAAAACACAGAAGAATCTGACATACAGAAAAAAGCCGTCCAGATTGCCATGAAACAGATAGGTAAACCTTATATATGGGAGACAACAGGTCCTGATACCTTTGATTGTGCAGGTCTCTGCGGTTATGCTTACTGGAAGGCAGGGGGGGAGAAATGGAATGAATGGCATATATTTTACATATCGGACATGCTCAAATTATGTAATATTCACAGGGATTTTTCAGAAATAAGACCGGGCGATCTGGTAGTTAAAAATAACTATCAATATCTTAAACCTTTTAATATAAGAAATGAAGAAAACGAACATTATGAAACCCATGCAGAAGGGTGGCCTTACGGAGAATCACCTGTTCATGATTATGGACATATAGGTATGTATGTCGGGAAAGTCACCTACAGGGGAGTCAATTATAAAAATGCCGTAGTTGAAGCAAAAGGCAAAGATTACGGTGTTATTATAGGAGAACTGGATAGCGACGGAGACGGGAATATGAACTGGGGGAATTTCTTTTACAGACCCCAAAAAGTGGATAATACCGGTGATAATTCATCGGGCTATGACATTTAACTGAAAGACTCAGGAATTCTTCCTCTATTAACGTGAAATAAAAACAGGGGCGGAATGCCCCTGTTTTTTTACCTGCTACCTGTTTATGTTAACCATGTGGCGTAAAACCATACACAGCAATTGCTTTCGGAGGATGATTTTTATGTGGATTAATACCATACATCATTACAGGGCCGGGACCCGGATCCGGTTTTATGCCATATCTATGGACAGGGCCAGGACCGGGCTCGTGATGAATACCATACATCATTACAGGGCCGGGACCCGGATCCGGTTTTATGCCATATCTATGGACAGGGCCAGGACCGGGCTCGTGATGAATACCATACATCATTACAGGGCCGGGAGGGTTATGAGGGCCATGTGGTGGTATCTGAGGCATACCTCCACCTGCAAACGCTCCTGCAAAAGCGCCATCAGGGCCTACTCCTGCAAAAGCACCGGCACCCTGAGCACCGAGGAAATTACCTACATTATTACCCATCATAGAACTGAAACCATCCTGCATACCACCCATCATGGGGTTCATACCACCGCCCATCATGGGACCTGCAGCACCACCCATCATCATCTGCATCATTTTCATCATTGTATGCATCATCTGCATCATAGGATTTTGATGCCCCATTCCTCCTCCTGGAGGAAACTGTGGAAATTGCGGAAATTGTGAAAATTGTGGAACTCTTGCTATCATAATCAAAGCCTCCCTGAAAAAATTTCAAAAGTTATGTTAACTGAGGTTAATAATGTCTATAATAGATTATCACAGGATTTTTATAAAAGTAAAGATTACAAAAAAATATTTTTTATTTCTGTCTATCTCTGAATAATCGTTTGGCTTCTCCTGCTTCTTCTATTGCATGTTTCAATTTTTCCTTTATTTTTTCAGAATTATATGGTTTATTGATATTATAACCGGAATCTTCAAGTCTATGGAGGCAATAGGGATTTTCATATTTAGTCCCTGTAGCATAAGCAGCAACCTCACTGCAACCACATCGACAGACTTCTAAAAATTCACACTTACGGCAAAACCCTCTGGCTTTTCTTTTATCAAAGGATCTGTTATAAGCAAATCCATTTTTATGTTCCCATATATCCCTGAGGGATTTATCTTTTATATTGCCTTCTGAATAAGGATCGTCCTTAACTCCTATTTCAGGATAAAGAGATAAACATCCTTTTATGGTTCCATCACTCTCTATGCCAAGTCCTTGAAGTCCTGCCTGACAGCCATTCCAGCATGGATTTATGAGTCTGCAAATACTGCTGCAATATCCCATATCATCGGCGCAGAATGTATCAATCGGGATTTTCTTCTCTTTAAATTTTCTGCTTTCCCGAAGAATAAAGTTGGCTACAGGAATCATATCTTCCGGTTCAGGCATCTGAGAAGGATGTTCCCTCATTCTTCCTCCGGGGAATACTATCTGAATCTGCCACTCCCGAACTTTCCTTTTCATAAGCTCCATCTGAATATCTTCCAGTTCATGAAGATTCCATCTGGAGACAGATGTTATTGCAGCAGTAGAAATCCCTATACTCCGGAGAACAGCAAGTCCTTCCATAGATCTATCAAAAGAACCTTCTGTCTGTCTTATATAATCATGAGTTTCCCTTATTCCGTCAATACTTACAGCAATTTTTTCTATATGAGGTTTTAACCTGACGAGTTTTTCTCTGTTTTTTTTAACGAAGTAACCGTTTGTTATAAGAGATATACGAACACGATTTTTTGCAAATCTCTCTGCTATCAAATCCCAGTCATGGCGTAAAAGAGGTTCTCCTCCTGAAATAGTAATATAATTCAATCCGAGTGCACTTAATTGATCACATAAATCCAGTGCTTCATCTGTAGTGAGTTCTCCTTTTCGTTTGCCTGTAGCATAAGAACCACAGTGAAGACACCTCATATTACAGTACTGAGTAATCTCCCATACTGCATATTTAGGACTGTAATAAGGTAGTTTCATAAATTATTTAGATAAATTGCCTCTCTTTATAGTGTATTTCATAATTTATTGGAATTTAAGTGAGTAGTTAGTGGAATATAGCACAGTCACTCACTACTCACTCATTAATTAATACCTTTTCATTATTTCTTTATTTCTTTTAAATCCAGTTCATCATCTTTTTCATCATCGTCTTCATCATCTGAGACATCTCCTATTGCTTTCTGAAGGGCATCATTATCAAAGTTATCATAGGGATCCTCTTTTATCCATTTATCATGGGCAAGAACACCCATGTTGTGAAGACCTTCCAGTAAAATAGTCATAGACATTATGGCACATTCTTTTCTACCTTTAACATAGAGAGCACATTTTTCATCACAGATCTTCTTCTGAAAACCACATTCTAAAGCCATGGAAAATAATACTCCTTCCGTAAAATAAGTAATTAACAGAATATATTATACAGGAATTTTATTATCAATGCAACTCTGACCACGGCGGACTAACGATTCAATTGCGTTTAAAAATGACAGGTGATTTTACATACAAGGGAAAAAGAAATTT
>CAYSLJ010000248.1:0-7105 GCA_964431735.1 uncultured Synergistia bacterium
ACGCATCACGCATCACGCATTACGCATTACGCATTACGCATTACGCATCACGCATCACGCATCACCCGTCACGCGTTACGCGTTACGCGTCACGACCGATATTGTATTAAATGTTTCTCTGTGATATAATCATATAAAAGATATGCTCTGACTGAAATTGCCTACAAACATCTTAGGATATAGTGACTGAAAAGTCTCGTGGGTTCGAATCCCACCTCATGGCAACATGAGTGGCGGAATCCGGTTAAACGCGCTATATTTGTTTACCAATGCAATTTCGACTCGCATATCTTTTCAAATTTCAGAGGACAACTGAAAAATTTGATCTGCAAAACATGTAATAAGTTCACAGTATGAAATTTTTTTGAGCCATTTTTTCGGTATATGTTCCATACCATAATAAGCGCCGGCAATCTGGCCGTAAATGGCTCCTGTTGTATCTGCATCATCGCCGAGATTTACCGCCATAAGGGCTCCTTCTTTAAAATTGTTACTGTGATAAAAAGCCCACAGAGAAGCTTCAAGGGATTTTACAACATAACCTGTACCTTTTATTTCAGGCGGATTCCGTTGTTTAAAAGATCCGCAGGCAATTTCGTCAATTTCAGGAACAAGACTGTTTTTATCCCAGTATTCCGGCACAGGACTGAATCTTTCAGAAAGTATTTCTTCTTTTTCTGCTCCGTCAAGTGTTCCGGCAAGAAGTCCGCCGAAATATCGGCACCCGTCTACGGAAGCGGCCGCTCCATGTGTAGTTCTGGAGCTTTCTCCTGATTTTTCTATTGCTTCTTTTGGATGTCTTCCGTAAAACATCGGTACAGGCGCAAGACGCATTAGGGAACCATTGCCGGCAGAATACGGATCTGTAGAACCACAGAACGGTTTTTTTGTTTTTTCAAAGAGCCTCAGAGCTGAGGCCACGGTTATACCTACGTCAAAACATATGCCATTACTGCTTAAATGTCCTTCTCTGAACCATCTGACATATCTTTCCATCTGATCTACCGGATCAAAACCTTTCTTTTTTATGAGACTTTCGGCAAGACACAGTGCCATAGAGGTATCGTCTGTCCATTGACCTGCTTTCAGACGAAAAGGCCCTCCGCCGGTCATGTCAGTAATTTCTTTAAAAGAACCGGGCCTTTGAAATTCAAGGGTTGTTCCCATGGCGTCACCTGTGGCAAGGCCCAGAAGGCATCCTCTGTAACGGGATATTTTTTCCATAATTATTGCTCCTTTATTTTTTATTAGAATTTTATATGAAAATGATGAAGTTTTATGTCCCACTGTCTATTCATTTTCATATTTGGTTGTGACCGATACGGTCATGCCTGTTAGAGTGAAAAGTGAAAAGAACATGACATTACTTAGTACTGTAAGAAAAATAACTCCGGCAAATTGTTAGAACGATTAGTATCCTCGCGTCACGCGTTACGCGTTACGCGTCACGATATAAATTATAACTATGATGTAATTATTTTCAGACAGTTCCTTACTATTCACTGCTCACTATAAATAAGATGAAGTTTTTTCTCTGCCAGGCTGATTCTGGCAACAGAGCCGCTGTTGAATTCCAGATAATCTGTCTCAATGCCGTCACTGAAGATAACACCGTTTTGCGGCATAGAAGATGTAATATCCAGCGATTCCCCCTTTTCTATTTTACCGAAAACCATGTTTGCCTGTGATGATTTACTTATAAAAGGTTCACGTACACTGTAGTAGAGATATTCAGCTTCCCAGTTGAAGCGATATTTCCCCTTTATATGATTGATGTCTTTCTCTTTTGAAAAAGCCGATACCATGCCTACAGCTCCCGTAAGGACGGCACGAAACCATCCTGTAGAACCTGCACCTGTAGATACTATTATACCGCTTGAAGACTGATTTTCTCCTCTTTTTTTATGGCATAAGTAATATCTGGCTGATACATGGCTTCTGTGGCCTATGAAGAGATCATTCAGACTGTATAAAGTTTGGCCGTCATTGAGTTCCGCTTTTGCCATAGAAATATTTTTGATCCTGAAATTATCTGATAGTACCTTTTTTAATATAATATTACATGCAGAAATAGGAAACGGGACAAGGATACCGTCAATACGGCCCGGATCGGGATTGAAAGCAAGGAGTTTCTGTCCTGACAGGTATTTTGCCGTATTTACAACCAGACCGTCAGGGCCGACAGTGATGACAAGATCACGCTCTCCGAAGGTAAAGGAAGGTAAAAAAGCTCTTTCTATAAATTGATACGGTATAGATAACGGGAGGAATTTTTTTAAATTTTCAAGGCCATCTAAGTATGTATTGTGGGAATCTTCATATTCATCAAAAGAAAGATTCATATGTTCAATATAAAATCTGGCCTGATCTTTTGTATTGAATCGTTCTATCAGTTCTTCGAGATCTGTTTTTTTTGTGATAATTACTATTTTTTCAAATTTTTCAAATTTTTCAGACATGTGTATCACTCCGTAATCGTGACGCGTAACGCGTAACGCGTGACGCGTGGTTCGTGATGCGTGACGCGTGGTTCGTGATGCGTGATGCGTAATGCGTGATGCGTGATGCGTAATGCGTGATGCGTGATGCGTGATGCGTGATGCGTAATGCGTGACGGGTAAGCATCCCTTTCACTCTTAACTTTTCACTCTTAACTCTTCACTCTTCTCTATTCACTATTCACTATTCACGACTCACTTTTTCCCATCAAACAAAGCAGCAAGTATTTCCGACGTAATAGTAAGATTTCCCACTTTGCCGGCATTTTCTCCCAGTTCTTTCATGGCGAGGGCCAGAACTGTTCTGTGATCCATTGTTTTATAAGGTGCAAGCTCCAGTTCTATTGCCTTTGACCTGTATTCAGCTTCCAGAGCCAGCGCTTTCCCTTCATACTGTGCTTTCTGTTCCGCATTTATACCTTCCAGTTCAATGAGCTGCTGTTTCTGCTGTTCCAGAGTAATCTGAGTATTCAGTTCATTTTCTTTTATCTTTCTTTCCTCCTCTACTGCGGCAGCCCTTCTTCTGTAAATTGATTCGTCTGCTTTACGGAGCAGTGTTTCTCTGTAATCTGCTTCCAGTGCTTTCCCTACTTCAGGAGTGGGTTTCGCAGAAAGAAAATAAATATTTAAAAGTTCTACACCCAGATTTTCAAGGAGTTTCCCTTCTCTGATACGTTTAAGAACAGACAGAGCAATGTCCTGATACTGACTCAGTGTTTCTTCCAGTGTTCTCTTCTGTATTTCTCCTCTTGTTTCCATCTGTATAACATTTGCTATACGTTGCTGTAATTTTGTCGGATCCTGCGAAACATAAAGTCTTGTCACGGGATTTATGGTGAAATTCAATAGATTACCTGCCTGAACCGGGTTTTCTATGTGATAGGTAAACTGTCCCTGAAGTGTTGCCAGCTGGAAATTATTTGTAGTCTCATTGAATACAAAATTAGAATCTATGCTTGTAGTTGGTATCACAACTATCTGAGTGTTGTATTTCAAGTAGAAAAATGCGAGACCTTTTCCCTGTTTTACTATTTTCCCCGAACTGTATTTGATTATATATTCTGCCGGCTGAGCTTTAAAATAACCTAACATGTTTTTCACCTGCTTCTATATTATTTTATATAGTGTTTTTTTTACTCTAATTTTAATGTAAGTTTTACACTAATATAATAACATAAAGGAATATATATGTCAAGGATGAGAAAATTATTCTTTTATTTTCAATCCCTGTCCCGGTGTGTACTGAGGCCATCCTGTTTTAAGTCCTGCATTTTTGTGAGCATCGGGATAACTGCACCAGAGTGTGAAATTATCAGGCGTATCTGACCTTATATATAAATAGCTCTTTTTTGCTCTGGAAGAAGGGCATATGGGAATAGTCTTCATGTAACCTCCCGGTATTCCTACGGTACATATGAGACAATCAAGTGTGGGTGGATAGTTTCCTCCATTATCTGTAGCATACATTTCAAGGGCTGTGGCAAGATTTTTCAGATTTGATTCACATGCGGCAAGCTGGCCGCCGGTATTTTTGTATCTGTTTCCTGAAAGAGCAAATAAAAAAGGGGAGCCAATCATAAGAGTTACTGCCATAACTATAACAGTAAGATTATCTACTCTGTACTGTTTACCTGTAATTGCAGATAAAAACATAGTGCCCAGTTTGTAAAGAACAAAGGCAATGCAGTAAAAAATAAAAAAAGCTATAGTCAGACCTATTATACATGGTGTTGCCTGACCTCCGGTAAACAGTATAATAAATAAAATTGCCACTACTATAATAATCCCGGCTATGGTTTTGATATTGAGGCCAGAACCCTGTTGAGGAGGTCTGTTAGTATTTGAATTGTAATATGATTCACTGTAAGATTCTGTTATGCCGAGATATTTTTGAAGTTCTTCTCTGAATTCTGCCATACTTATATAACGTTTTAAAGGATTAATCTGTATGGCTCTGATAATGATTCTTTCCAGTTCCGGTGTTATAGACGGGTTTAAAGATTTCATGGGAGGGAAGGTAAACAATTTTATAGTGGGATCATATTTTGTGAGCATTTGAAACAGTATTACACCCAGGCCGAATACATCTGTCCGTGTTCCGCTCTGTCCTCTCCCTTTATACTGTTCCGGTGCTGCATAGCCGGGGGAACCGCATCTGAATGTATCTGTAATTTTATCGGGATTAAAAAATCTTGCTATACCGAAATCTACAAGTTTTATTTTCCCGGAAGGGGTTACAATGATATTTGCCGGTTTCAGGTCTCTGTATATAACAGGTGCATGAAAAGAGTTGTGGAGATAATCTATAATACCTGCAATTTCTATGGCCCATTTTATGGCTTTTTCTTCTTTCATAGGTACCTTTGAATCATTTATTATTTCTTCAAGGGTTTTACCTTCTATATAGTCCATTGTAATATAATCGCGGCCCTTCTGAGTGAATATACCGTAAGTTTTCGGCAGGCCCGGATGGTCAAATTTCGCCATGAACTCCGCTTCACGAAAGAAGATTTCTCTCGCAGTTTCATCGTCAAAACCTGTGCCTTCTGCAAATATGAGTTCTTTTACAACAAATTTTTTTCCCTCTCTGTCTACAAGATAGACATTCCCCATACCTCCTTTCCCGAGGATTTTTTCAACTCTGTAAATATTGTTAAGTATGGTTCCAGGTTCTAAAGACAATGGTAAACCTCCCTTGTTATCATTATGAGTTAATATCATTACCGGAGAAGAAGTTATTACTCCTGCATTATAATATATTTCATAACTTATTAGAATTTAAGTGAATAGTGAGTGGTGAGTAGTAAGTAAAATATGGCAATGTCACTCACTATTAACTACTCACTACTCACTCATTAATTATGAATTGTTATGAAACTAACTATAAAATTCTTTTATATAAATTTTCATACTGTATAACTATATTATCAGTATGGAATTTTTCCCTGGCTCTTTTTCTGCCTGCTTCACTCATGTTTTTATATAATTCTTTATCAGTAAGTATTTTAAGTCCGTATTTCCCCATAGCTTCTGTGTCGCCTACAGGTGCCAGATAACCTGTTACGCCATGGTCAACCACTTCCGGAATACCTCCTGTATCGCTTGCCACAACAGGTATCCCTGAAGACATGCTTTCCAGTATTGCAAGTCCGAAACTTTCTGTCCGGGAAGGAAGTAACATAAGATTTGCCGCATTGATTACAGGTACAATATTTTTAATTACTCCCATAAAATGGACATCTTTTTTCATGCCCAGTTCCTGTACAAGTTCAGATGCTCTGGTTTTATCAGGCCCGTCGCCTACCATTAAAAGAGTGGCAGGTATTTCTTTCCATATATGGTAGAAAGCTTTGATTACATCTTCTATGCGTTTTACAGGACGGAAATTTGAAATATGTATAACTACTGCTTTACCGCAGCAACAGAAAGGAGCAATACATCTCGGAAGAGGGGGCTGGCCCGTAACTGTATCAAAGAAATTATAAATAACTTCAATCCTGTTGTAGTCTATATTGAAGTGATGGCATACTTCTTTTTTCAGGAACTGTGATACTGCTGTTATTGCATCAGAATTTTCTATGGCATAACTTGTTATAGGTTTGAAAGATGCATTGTTTCCTACCAGTGTTATATCCGTCCCGTGAAGTGTTGTTATTACTTTAAGATGTCGTTCTTTCTTTAAAATATCCCTTGCCAGAATAGCGGCGATGGAATGGGGAATGGCATAATGAACATGCATTATGGAAATATCTTTTTCTTTTACTACTTCCACCATTTTACTTGCCAGTGCCAGTGTATAGGGGAAATATTTCATCAGCGGATACTGTTCTACCGTTACTTCGTAATAGGATACATTATCATTTATTTCATCAAGTCTGAATGGTAGATCATAACTGATCATTGATACATCATGACCGCGTTTCCCCAGTGCTTTTGCAAGTTCTGTAGCTACTACTCCGCTTCCTCCATGGGTGGGATAACAGTTGATTCCTATGTTCATTTTATCATCTCATCTTTCATAGTTATTAAGGAGTTGTAAAAAATAACCTTATCATATTTAAAATCGTGACGCGTAACGCGTAACGCGTGACGCGAGGACAAAACCCATAATTTTCCAGAGTTATTTTCTTACAGTCCCTAAGTACCGCTCCAAATAAATTGGTGTCCATTTCTAAAACCTGTCCCTGGCCGGATTCTTCCGAAAAAGATATGATCCTGTTGCGTGGCAAGCTGGTTTTACAGACTTTTAATATTTTGCATCTATATCATTTACAACTCTCTTTTAATACGGCATATCTTTTCCTCCAGAGCCCGGCCAGGGACAGGAGTGAGTGCCATATTTTTTTTGGTACCAATTTACCTGTTGCGGTACTAAGGGTATATATTTTGTCCTTCAGAGAGTTCCTTTGGAATGCTGTAAAATAAATACTACTTCCCGGACAGGTTCTAATAAGATTAATTTTATCATAAATACTGCTGGTTTACAATGAACAGGTGATTGACGATGAATGATGAATTGCGTTTAAAAATGACAGGTGATTTTACATACAAAGGAAAAAGAAATTTGTTATAGAATATTCAGAGTGAAAAGTGAAAGGTGAAAAGTG
>CAYSLJ010000249.1:0-7075 GCA_964431735.1 uncultured Synergistia bacterium
CTAGAAGAACTTCTTCCTGACTATATGATTCCGTCAGTATTTATGGAAATGAAGGCTCTGCCTCTGTCTCCCGGCGGAAAGATTGACCGTAAATCCCTTCCTGCTCCCACTCAGGATATAATACTTGCCCAGAGAGAAAAACCTGCTGAATATATAGAGCCTGAAAGTGAGGAAGAAAAAGACATATGCGGGATTATCGCAAAAATTCTGAATATGGAAAAAATAAGCATTGCAGACGATCTGTTTGACCTGGGAGTTCACTCTCTTATGGCAGCACAGATAGCATCGGAAATAAGAAATAAATTTTCAAGAAAGATAGAACTTAAAGACATATTCGAACACCGTACAATTCAACATCTGGCAGAGTTCATTTCTAAAAAAACCGGCAGTGAAAATATTATATCCATACCGAAACTTACTCACAGAAAAAATATCCCTCTCTCATTCCAGCAGGAACAGATATGGTTTTTAAGTAAACTTGTACCAAATAACAGAGCCTATAATTTCCAGTTTGCCATAAGATTTAAAGGGGCACTGGATAAAGATATTTTAACAAAATCTCTGAATGAAATCATAAGAAGACATGAAATACTCAGAACAACCTTCTGTGAAGGTATAAAAGGTCCGGTACAGATTGTACATGCCCCGTGGAAAGCTGTTATTCCAGAAATAGATTTAAGGAGTTTTCCCTGTGATAAAAGAGAAGAGGAAGCAAATAAACTCATAGAAGAAGAACTGGCACAGCCCTTTGATTTCGGAAGACTTCCTCTGGTAAAATGGAGGATTTATCGGCTGGAAGATGATGATTGCATATTCTTCCATATGGAACATCATTTTCTCCATGACGGATGGGAAGTTGCTATTTTCTTAAAGGAACTTATGGCACTCTACACTTCTTTTAAAGAAGGTAATATCTCTCCCCTTGAAGAACTGCCTGTTCAATATGCAGATTATGCATTCTGGCAGCGTAATTATCTTTCAGGAGATCGTCTGGAAGAAAAACTTGGCTACTGGGTAAATAAAATAAGAGATTATCCTCATATTTTAAATCTCCATGCAGATCATCCACGCCCCCCTGTTCAGACTTTTAACGGAGCAGCAATAAGACTGGATATGGACAGAAGTTTATATCATTCCCTGAGAGAATTCAGTAAAGCCAATAAGGTTACTCTTTTTAATACCATGTATTCCGCTTTTGCCGTCCTTGTTTCAAAATACAGCAGACAGACAAAATTTCTCATAGGTACAGG
Organism: uncultured Synergistia bacterium; assembly: GCA_964431735.1. Classification (GTDB taxonomy): domain Bacteria; phylum Vulcanimicrobiota; class SpSt-956; order SpSt-956; family JAKJGF01; genus CALARM01. The sequence goes on from CAYSLJ010000249.1 coordinate 1,251, forward strand.
TTTTGCCAACCGTACCTTTAAGGAAACAGAAAATCTGATGGGTATGTTTGTAAATACTGTCCTCCTTTATTCAGATCTGACAGATAACCCGTCATTTAAAGAGCTTTTAAGCACAACAAAGGAATGTATGATTTATGATTCCATGCATTATGATATTCCTTTTATGCATATTGTAGAAAGGCTTAAAGCAGGGAATGTTCAGGGACGAAATCCTCTGTTCCAGGTTCTCTTCGCTTTTCATGACAGTGCCGTTCCGCTTCTGAATTTTTCAGGCATTCATGGAAAGATTATAGAGAAACACAATGCCACATCCAAAACAGATATAAATGTAATATGCATACCGAAGGCAGAACAGCATGTATCTGTCAGAGATGCCAATCTTGAAGAAGAAGATATAACCATTTTATGGGAATATAACAGTGATCTTTTTGACAGAGAAACAATGCAGGGAATGCTGGAGCACTATCTTGCTCTGCTGGAACTGGTTATAAAATTCCCTGAGAAGAAGGTTCAGCATATAGATATACTGATAGAGAAAGAAAAAGTACTGTACAGTTTTAATGATAACGCTATAGATTACGACAGGAACAAAACAGTAAATGAACTATTTGAAGATCAGGTCAGGATAAGAGAGGATAAGATTGCTCTTGTTCACAACGAAAGAAAACTTTCCTATGGTGAATTAAATAGAGAGGCCAACAGACTGGCAAACAGACTGAAGGATTTGTATAAGAATTCCCTTTCAAGAGAACTGCTGCCGGGTACACCCATTGGTATATGTGTGGAAAGAAGTATTGAAATGATGACAGGGATAATAGCCATTCTGAAAGCCGGAGGTTCCTATGTACCTCTTCCTCCGAACTATCCTGAAAATCGCCTGAGATTTATTATGGATAATTCTGATATAAAAATTATCCTTACACAGGACAAAATTAAGGGAGAATTACCTGTTCTCTCGGAAGAAAGAAGAATAGTTATTTCTCTTGATGGAGAGGCAAATGATAAATATGATGTCTCTGATGAAAATTCCTGTAACAGACCGGAAGATATTGCTTATATCATGTATACGTCAGGCTCAACGGGAAATCCCAAAGGAGTATCCATATCTCATGGTGCTATAAATAATTTTATTGCATCTATTAAAGCCGATGTAATTACAGAAAACGATATTATTTCTCAATGTGCCAACTATGCCTTTGATGCTTCCACCTATGAATTCTGGGGTGCCTTACTATCAGGGGCAACACTTGTCATTATAGATAGCAATAAAGTTGAGAATCTGGATATACTGAAAAAGGAAATAACTGATAATAATATCACATCGGCTTTCTTTACCACAGCTTTATTTAATGCCATTGTGGATTGTGATACGGAGATACTCACTCCTCTAAGATCGGTATTATTCGGAGGAGAAGCTGTAAATATAAGTTGTGTAAAGAAATTACTTCAGGTAAAACCGCAGACTCTGAATGTCTTTCACTGTTATGGACCAACAGAATGCACCTGTTTCAGCACTTACTGTCTTATTACGGATAAATATAATGAAAAAGATGCCATACCCATAGGAAAACCTCTTCACAACTATACGGCCTATGTAGTGGATGAAAAAATGAATCCTGTACCTGTGGGAGTTCCGGGGGAACTTTATATAGGAGGAGACTCTATTGCAAAAGGCTACTTGAACAGACCTGAACTTACGGCAGAAAGGTTCATAGAAAATCCCTTTGTAACAGATAAAGAAAAAGGCAGAAATACCCGTCTTTATAAAACAGGCGATCTGGTCAGGTGGTTGCCTGATGGGAATATTGAATTTCTCGGAAGGACTGACTTTCAGGTAAAAATCCGTGGTTTTAGAATTGAACCGGAGGAAATTGAATCTGTAATACTGAAACATGACCGGGTAAAACAGTGTGCAGTAATTCCATGGGAACAATATCTTGTAGCCTACGTGGTTCCCAGAGATAATGCCATATCACAGGAAGAGCTAAAAGCCTTCCTCGGTCGTCACCTTCCTGAATTCATGATTCCCAGGGCCTTTATACAAATAGAAGCCTTTAAACTGAATAACAATTTTAAAATAGACAGAACCAAACTCCCTCCACCGAAAATGGAAGATATAATATCTTCAAAGAGAGAATATGTTTCGCCTGGCACACCCACAGAAGAAGCACTGGCGGAGATATGGAAAGAGCTTTTAAAACTGGATAAAATAAGTATTAATGACAATTTTTTTGAAATAGGCGGTAATTCCATTCTTACAGTGAGAATGCTTTCAAGTATAAAGAGAAAACTCGGGGCAGAAGTAAATATATCACAGATGTTTTCTATGCCAACTGTTGCCTATCTGGCAGCATATATAGACGGCACAGGCATAACATCGGGAATGGTTGAAGACAATCTGAGTATTGCTCTGAGCGATTCACAGATAGAAATAAAAACTGACTATACATTACCGGGTAATTACAGGGAACCTTCTGCTGTTCTTTTAACAGGTATTACAGGTTTCCTGGGCATTTATCTCCTGGACAGTCTCTTTTCCGAAACAAAAGCGGATATTTACTGTCTTGTAAGGGGACACAGTAATGATGATATTCTGGAACGATTTAATAAAGCCATTGCATTTTACAGAAAAGGCCATTTAAGCAATAATCCAAGAATAAAACTGATCAGAGGTGATATGGGAAAAAAGAGACTGGGCCTTGAGCCGGAAATTATAGAAAAGCTCCAAAACGACCTGGACAGTATTTATCATTGTGGCGCCTATGTTCATCATATGTATGATTACAATATGCTGAAAAATATCAACATAAATGGTGTAATAGAACTGTTAAATATAGGCAGAGCGGGAAAGAAAAAAACCTTCAATTTCATTTCCACACTTGGTTCTGCAAGTATAAGAGACAGAGAAGGCAGACTGGTTGAAGTAGATCCCGGTGATATGCCTGTATCTACCAACGGCTATAATATGGGTAAATGGGTCATTGAAAAAATACTGAAAAAAGCCTCTTTAAACGGTATGGAGAGTAATATTTTCAGACCGGGGAACATTACTGGAGATGCTATAAATGGCATATGTCCTCCGGAAAAAAATCACAGTCTACTACTTTTAAAAGGATGTATACAGATGACAGCAGCTCCTGACTGGAAAAGGACTATTGAAATGACTCCTGCCGACACATTGAGTGAAGCAATAGTTAAACTTTCACTTAATTCAGGCGGGTTTAATATTTATAATATGAACAATCCTCTTGAACTTTCCTGGCATGATTATATCACTATGATTAAAGAAAACGGATTCGATATAAACCTTGTACCTATGAATATCTGGAAGGAAAAATATCTTATAATGATTGATGAAAGAAATGCCATGTTCCCTGTAAAAGAATTTTATCTCAAAGAAAGAAAAGATATAGTATCCCGTGAATGGAAGAGTTTTTCCCGGTGGAATTCTCATGAGGTTCAGGTAAAATTAAAGGAATATGGCATTCACTATCTGAGTAATTATAATGATTATATAAAACTAATCACCGGATATCTTCTTGAAACAGGGTTTTTGAAAATATAGAAAGGGAGTGACCTACTGACGTGAGCATAAGTATGTAATAAAGGTGTTACTCCCGTTACGCGTCACGATTTAATATATTTGAGACAGTTATTTAATTGTCATTCTTAATTAATTTTCATTTACATGTAAAATCACCTGTTATTTTAAAACGCAATCATTTTATAAAAAATGTTATAAATCCCCTTGACATATTATGGAAAATATATTATTCTGCCTATCTTACGATAGATATTTTTTATAAAGGGATTGATAATTATGGATAAATCATTAAACATACGTAATGTTGCTATTATTGCTCATGTAGATCATGGTAAAACCACACTTGTAGATGCTCTTCTCAGACAGAGCGGCACTTTCAGAGCCAATGAACTGGTACCGGAAAGGGTTATGGATTCTATGGATCTCGAAAGAGAAAGAGGTATTACAATTGCATCAAAAAACTGTTCTCTCGAATGGGAAGGACTTACCATAAATATAGTTGATACTCCGGGCCATGCAGATTTCGGCGGTGAAGTGGAACGTATCATATCTATGGTTGACGGTGCACTGCTCATTGTAGATGCTGCAGAAGGCCCTCTTCCTCAGACCAGATTTGTTGTAAAAAAAGCTCTGGAAGCAAATCTTCCTCTCGTAGTGGTTATAAATAAAATAGACAGAAAAGATGCAAGAACAAGAGAAACAGAAGAAGAAGTGTTCAATCTTTTCCTCGAATGCGGAGCAGAATTAGACTATATAGACAGTCCCGTCATCTATGCTGTTGCAAGAGACGGTGTGGCAACATTAAATCTTGATGAAAAACCCCTTGATATGCTACCTGTTTTTGAAGCTATCCGTGATTATATACCTGCCCCCGAGGTAGAAATAGAACAACCTCTGAGCATGATTGTGGCAAACCTGGGTTACTCAGATTATATGGGCCGCCTGGCCATAGGGAGAATGAAATCAGGCAGCGTCAGAGTAAATGACAGTGTACTTATTGCAGGTGAAAATGAGCATTACAGAGCAAAAATATCCAGAATTTACGGCTATCACGGACTTAAAATGATAGAACTTCCCGAAGCTACAGCAGGTCATATTGTTGCCCTATCCGGCATATCGGAAATCAAAATAGGTGATACCATTACATCTATTGAAACACCTGTTATACAACCCCGTATTTACGTAGAAGAACCTACGGTAAATATGGTCTTTTCTGCCAATACATCCCCTTTTGCCGGAAAAGAAGGGAAATATGTTACAGGAAGCAAATTGAGAGAAAGACTCATAAAAGAAGGCAGGCAAAATGTATCTTTACATATTGAAGAAGGCTATACTCCAGACGAGTTTATAGTCTCAGGAAGAGGAGAATTACAGCTTGCCATTCTCATTGAAACCATGCGCAGAGAAGGTTATGAAATGCAGGTAGGCCGTCCGAAAGTCATAGAAAGAACTCTGAACGGAGTATTATGTGAACCTTATGAGCATCTTGTAATTGATATACCTCAGGATTATGTCGGTGCCGTAACAAAACTTCTGGGACAGAGAAAAGGAATCTTTGCCAATATGGCAGGATACGGCACAGACAGAATAAGACTTGAATTCCGTATTCCTTCAAGAGGGCTTATAGGTATTCGTTCTACATTCCTTACCATTACAAGAGGCACAGGGATTATGCATTCTGTATTTGACGGTTATGAGCCAATGGCAGGGACGATTTCATCAAGAACAAACGGAGCTCTCGTGGCAGACAGAAATGGATTTGCCACAGCCTATTCCATAGAAAATCTCGAGCCCAGAGGGCATCTATTTGTACAGCCGGGAACAGAGGTTTACTGCGGTATGATTGTAGGAGAACATACAAAGGAAAATGATCTGAATGTAAATATTGTAAAACCTAAAAAACTCACAAATATGCGTTCTTCTACCTGTGATGATACTGTTGTACTCGCCACCCCCGTAATACATACGCTGGAAAGTGCCATGGAATGGGTAAAAGATAATGAAGCTATTGAAGTAACACCGAAATCTATAAGACTCAGAAGACTTTATTCGGGGATTATTAAAACAAAGAAAATAGCATAAGAGCATGATAAAAGATCGCCTGAAGAGAGCGTTTTTACTATCCAGGCGATTTCTTTATTCTTCACACTTCACTTTTCTCCTATAAATTCATAATTAATAAGTGAATAGTGAGTAAAAATATCCTATTCTACTCACCACTCACTTAGAACCTATCCGAAAAGTAATATTTATTCTATACCCTTCCGGTGGGTGAGGCTCT
>CAYSLJ010000250.1:0-6954 GCA_964431735.1 uncultured Synergistia bacterium
AGGATGATAACCGTTCTAACAATTTGCCAGGGTTATTTTCTTACAGTCCCTAATTGCTATTTTATTAAATGTAACATTGTCAAGTTAACTCTACATAATTTTTATCTAAAACTTTTTTTACGACATTAAGAATAAAAATTCCTATATCTATAAATTAATTTACTTTTATTTAATTATAACAGAGAAAACATATAATAGCAATCTTTTTCAAACACAATCTATGACCTAAAATTGCGTTTAAAAATGACAGGTGATTTTACATACAAGGGAAAAAGAAATTTGTTATAGAATATTCAGAGTGAAAAGTGAAAGGTGAAAAGTGAATAAAATAAGACATTACCTGCCATTCACTATTCACTACTCACTATTCACTAATTACAGATTTATATGCATTAACTATAATTTTCAGTAAAGGTGAATTTACCTGTCGTAAAAAAACGCAATCCTATGACCTTTATTTTTTACAGAGGACTATTAACATAGATGGAGAAATATATCATTAAAATTTTACATGATAGTTGACAGCATAATCGCGTGATGCAGTTAACTACATATAATCTGGAGGTTTCTTATGGTAAAACAAGAAAGATTATTCCTTACTGACGCACAGTTGAAATCAGAATTAGAACGTTGTGAATACTGTGAAGAAAAACCATGCAGAACTGCATGTCCTGCAAACTGTTCTCCTGCTGAATTCATCATGGCAGCTAAAGTCGGCAATAAATTTGACATAAAAAGAGCTGCAGCAGAAATACTGACAAACAATCCACTCGGCGGAATATGTGGTCTTGTATGTCCTGACAGACACTGTAAAAGTGGCTGTGTCCATGCAGGTATTCATAGACCTATTAATATTCCGGCCATACAGGCATCTATCATTCAGAGAGCAAAAGAATCCGGTATAATGCCTGAATTTAACAGAGCAACAAAAAATGGTAAAAAAGTTGCCGTCATAGGATCAGGTCCTGCAGGACTCGGAGCTGCTGCAATGCTTGCCGGTAAAGGTTACAGTGTTACCATGTTCGATAAGGAAAATAAAGCAGGAGGAGCATGTCAGTGGATTCCTGATCACAGACTTCCGAAAGATGTTCTTCAAAGTGATATTGATTTTGTGGTATCTCTCGGTTCTATAGAACTGAAACTTAATTCCGATATTACAGACTATGAAGCATTATTGAAGGAATATGACGCAGTTCTTGTCACAATCGGTCTTCCTGTACCGATAAAACTCGGAATAGCCGGTGAAGAAATAGCAGTAGGAGGAACTGATTATCTGAAAAATCCCGGTGCCTATGAAATGAAAGGCACTGTTGCCGTAATAGGCGGCGGAGCTACTGCAACAGACTGTGCTGTAACAGCAAAACTCAGGGGAGCAGAAAAAGTTGAAATGTTTTCACTGGAAAAAATAAGTGAAATGCCCCTTGACCCGAAAGAAAGAGAAGAATTACTTGAATATGGTATTGAAATAAATGGCCGTGTAAGGCTTACTTCCATAAAAGTCAACGGAAAAATTCAATCAGTTGAAACAATAAAAGTAACCCTTCCTGCCGATGTTAAATTTAACCTTAAAGATATAAAAGACCTTCCCGGAACGGAACAGGTAAGGAAAGATATAGATCATATCATAGTAGCTATCGGCAACAGATCAGGACTCAAACGGTTGGAAAAAGCTGGTATCTTCTACGGAGGAGATTGTGAATGCGGCCCCACTACCGTAGTAGAAGCAGTCGCAGCAGGGAAAAATGCTGCCCTTGCAATTGATGCCTTTATATCAGGAAAAGAAAAACCTGTCTTTGAGAAAAAGACCAAAAGCAACGAGCCAGTACCCGGGTACAGCTGGCTTCCCGTATCACTGGAAACAGATTTCTTCGGCAGAAAAATCAATTCTCCATTCCTTCTTTCTGCAGCACCTCCTTCCGATGGTTATGAGCAGATGAAAAAAGCCTATCAGGCAGGATGGGCAGGTGGAGTAATGAAAACAGCCTTTGACGGCGTGCCAATTCATATACCTGGTGAATATATGCATGTATTTGACAGATACACCTATGGTAACTGTGATAATGTATCAGGCCATACTCTCACCAGGGTATGTGAGGAAGTAAAGAAACTGGTAAAAGAATTCCCTGACAGACTTACAATCGCCTCTACAGGAGGCCCTGTCACAGGTAATGATGAAGCAGATAAAAAAGGATGGCAGAGCAACACAAAGAAACTGGAAGAAGCAGGAGTTATGGCGATAGAATACAGTCTGTCATGCCCCCAGGGAGGAGACGGCACAGAAGGTGATATAGTGTCTCAGAACCCGGCATTAACAGCAAAAATCATAGACTGGGTTATGGAAGTAAGTAATCCCGATATACCGAAACTCTTCAAACTTACCGGTGCCGTAACATCTGTTGCTCTTATAGTAAAAGCAATAAAGAAGGTTTTTGAAAAATATCCGAATAAAAAAGCAGGTATAACCCTTGCAAACACCTTCCCTGCCCTGAATTTCAGAAAAGGTGAGAAAAAAGAATGGGACGAAGGTATTATAGTCGGTATGAGCGGCAACGGTGTTACCCCCATAAGTTATCTCACCCTGGCCAATGTATGCAATCTCGGAGTTACAGTATCAGGTAACGGAGGCCCCATGACCTATAAAGCAGCAGCAGATTTCCTTGCCCTGGGAGCAAAAACAGTTCAGTTCTGTACAGTAGTAACCAAACATGGTTACGGTGTTATTGATGAACTGAAACAGGGTATCAGTCATTTAATGGCGGAAAGAGGCATAAAATCTATTGCAGAGCTTACAGGTATAGCAGCCCCCCATCCTGTAAGAGACTTTATGGCCCTCACGCCTGTAAAGAAGATTTCTACTGTAGATAAAGAGCTCTGTCTCAGCTGCGGCAACTGTACCAGATGTCCCTATCTTGCCATCACACTCGATGAGGAAAAACATCCGAAAACAGATCCGGAAAAATGTATCGGTTGCAGCATATGTGTTCAGAAGTGTTTCTCAGGTGCTCTTTCTATGAGAGAACGTACTGCTGAAGAAGCAGCAGCATTAAAAGAAGATTAATTTTAAATAAAAAAAATCGGACTTATTAAGTCCGATTTTTTTTATTTAATGATTAATTCATCTCCACCTGATTGCTTCGTTTTACTACGCAATATAGATAGAGAATTCTGAGTTCTTTTCGTTAAAGCTAAATTTTTCCGAGACCTTTCAGTATTTTCTCCGGCGTGAAAGGACTCTCTCTGAACCTTACGCCGATGGCATTATAAATAGCATTTGATATGGCAGGCAGTGCTCCGCATATGCCTATTTCCCCCACACTTTTTGCTCCGAAGGGTCCGGAAGGTTCAAAGGTAGGAACAAGTATGGGAACTATTTCAGGAAGATCTGCCATTGTAAATATTTTATATTCCCCGAAATTTGCATTTAACATCTTTCCGGTACTGGCAAATTTATACTCCTCCGTAAGAGCAAAACTTATGGCGTTAAGGACAGCACCTTCTATCTGACCTGTTGCAAGTTTCGGATTTATGGCAGTCCCGCAGTCTACTGTAGCAACATATTTTACAACTCTTACAAAACCTGTTTCTATATCTACTTCAACCTCTACAAAATGAGCAGCAAAGGGATTGGGAGATTGTTCTGTAGTATTGGAACCGGTAAAGGCAATCTGAAATTGATCTTTAAGATAAAGAGAGTGGACTGCTATCTCTTTATAAGTCACTTCTTTCTTCTCTTTTTTCCACACCACTTTTTTATTTTCACATAGAAGGTCTTCCACTGGAGCCGCCAGGAATTTTGCCGCCACTTCAAGGATCTGCTTTTTTATTCCTTCTGCAGTTTTCCTGACTGCTCCTCCTGATACATAGGTAGTGCTACATGCATAAGCACCGACATCAAAAGGAGTCATATCAGTATCGGAAGAGTATACTATAATATCTTCCGGGTCTGTAGACAGCACTTCTGCAGCAATCTGTGCCATGATTGTATCGCTTCCCGTACCTATATCTGTGGCTCCCAGTAAAAGATTAAAGGAACCGTCATCATTTATTTTCATATTGGCACTGGCCATATCTACCCCCGGTATGCCTGAACCCTGAAGGAGACATGCCATGCCGACTCCTCTTTTAAGATAGGGCTTATCAGTATCATGGGCCTTTCTCTTTTCATGCCAGTTAATCTCTTTTGCTCCGATTTCTATACATTTTTCCAGACCCGGTGTTTCTATATACTGATCAAAGCCTTCAGTACCTTCCCCGAGAGCTTTAAAGACCGGCGAAGTTTCTCCCATTTTTATATGATTTTTCTTTCGAAATTCCAATGGATCCATACCTGTTTTTTCTGCCATTTCATCTATCTGAACTTCAAGAGAAAAAATTGTCTGAGGAACTCCGTAACCTCTATAGGCTCCAGAGATTGGATTATTGGTGTAAACTGCTTTACCTTCAAAATTAATATTGTCACATTTATATAGAGGTAGAGCCTTGTTAGCACCATTACAGAGGACTGTAAGAGCATGCCCTCCGTAAGCTCCCGTATCATTTATTACATGGAGATCTATAGCAGTAATTGTCCCGTCTTTTTTAACACCGGTTTTCAGACTATTATACTGGGGATGTCTGGACATAGAACAGGCAAAGACTTCTTCTCTTGTAAAGGTTAATTTTACAGGTTTTCCTGTTTTCAAAGTAAGAGCAGCACAGATTCTCTCAAGCAAAACCTCCTGTTTACTGCCAAAGCCTCCGCCGATCCTGGGTTTTATAACCCTTATATTTTTCACCGGTATATTTAGAGCAAATGAAACGATTCTTCTTACATGAAAAGGAACCTGGGTAGATGTCCTTATAACAAGCCTTCCTCTTTCATCAAAATAAGTAATCGTGCTGTGAGGTTCTATAGCACAGTGCTGTGCTCTGTGAGAATGACAGGTTCCTTCAAGGATAAAATCTGCTTCTTTAAATCCTTTTTCTATATCTCCTATCTTTATATCTACAGAGGATGCAATATTACGGTCAGGTTTATATTCTACAGGTATCGGGATATGTGCTTCCTGCTCGTCATGTATGACAGGAGCCCCCTCTTTTAAAGCTTCTCTCGGGTCAAAAACAGAAGGCAATATTTCATAGTCAACTTTTATCAGAGAAAGTGCTTTTTCAGCGATCTCCGGGCTTTCTGCCGCCACTGCCGCAACCATGTCTCCAACATAACGAACCTTTTTATCCAGAACAAATGTATCATAAGGAGACGGTTCAGGATACCCCTGTCCCGCTGTGGCATGAATATTTCTGGTCATGTCTTTCCAGGTAAGCGCTGCTTTTACGCCGGAAAGATTTTTTGCTTCAGTTGTATCAATGTCTTTTATCAGTGCATGACTGTGAGGACTTCGTAATATTTTCCCGTACAGCATACCGAACATAAAAAAATCATCGGTAAATTCCGTCACTCCTGTAGCATGATATATACCGTCTATTTTATTTATACTTTTTCCTACTACTTTTGTCTCCATCTATTTATCACCTCTGATTTCCAGGGAAGCTTTTTTTATGGCCCTTATCTGTGCATTATAACCGGTACATCTGCATAAATGGCCGTCCATCGCTTCTTTTATATTTTCTATTGAAGGATCAGGGTTCCGGTTCAGAAGGGCTTTTGCAGAAGTAATCTTTCCCGGTATACAAAATCCGCACTGAACCCCGCCTTCTTCTACAAAATATTTCTGGAGAGCATGGGGGGTATCATGGGTTCCTATACCTTTAACTGTCGTTATTTCTCTCCCCTCTGCAAGCCCTGCAAGTTTGATACAGGAAACGTTGGGTTCTCCGTCAACCAGAACGGTGCATGAGCCGCAATCACCTGTATTACAGCCTTTTTTTACTTCATAATAACCTTCTCTTCTTAAAACATCTAACAGACTATCAGAAGGATTTATATTGAATTCCTTTTTTTCTTTGTTTACAGTAATGTTTAATTTCATGATCTGCAAATTCCTCCCATAGACAATAACAATCTTTTAATGAGAACACCTGTAAGATATTTCCTGTAATCCTCACCTGCTCTGAAGTTTTTCAGAGGTGTTATCTTTTCTTCTGCCTCTTTTGCCACATGGTCTATCAATGTTTCATTCAGAGTATTTCCTTTCAATAGATTTTCTATCTCAATAAATCTTTGAGGCACAGAGGTTACTCCGCTTATTGCCAGTCTACAGTCTTTTATTAAAGAAGAGTCAAATTCCATAGAAGCAGCCAGATCCATCAGAGTATAATCAAAGTTTGTTCTTGAAAATTTTATAAATTCCCCTTTTGTATGACAGGAAGGTACCGGTATGATAACCTCTGTGAGTAAATCATCTGAAGACAGTTCTTTAGCAGGCCTTTTTTGAAGAAGTTCTTCTATTGATATTAATCTTTTTTTCTCTGAATTTCTTATTTCTACAGATCCGTTCAGAGCCAGAAGTGCTACAGGCAAATCAGACCATATCCTGAGAGCTACAATATTCCCTCCTATGGTACAAACATTTCTTATTAAACGGGAACCCACTCTGGAAGCAGCCATAGAAAGGACGCCTCCTGCCATATTATTTATAAGTTCCGATTCTGCTATTTTTTGAACAGTAGTTGCAGCACCGATTTTTACAGTATTTCCTTCCTGTTTTATATAATCGAGACCGGCTCTGTTTATATCTACAAATCCTTTTACAGAAGGGTTTTTCGAAAAAACAACAGCAGTAGAGCCGGCAACTGGAATATTTATAGATTTTTCATCTCTATTTTTTGAAAGAATTTCAAGTATTTCGTCTATGGTCTGAGGATAATGAAATTCCCGGATATTCAACAAATTTATCACTCCAATCAATATGCGTGATGCGTAACGCGTAATGCGTAACAGGGGGAATTAATTTACTATAATAAGAGACTGTAAGAAAATAACCCTGGCAAATTGTTAGAACGGTTATCATCCTC
>CAYSLJ010000251.1:0-6878 GCA_964431735.1 uncultured Synergistia bacterium
AGCCTCACCCACCGGAAGGGTATAGAATAAATATTACTTTTCGGATAGGTTCTTAATAGCCTCCCTTTAAAATTATCGATGAAATTTTTTATTCTGTTATGTGCCGGATCTTTCAGGTTTATATATCCATATATAGCACTTGTGTCAAAAAATATATGACTCTTCATCTGTATATACACCTGTCATGTTTACTTCCGTCCATTTCCGGATCTTCTCCTATGCCAGCTATTGATTTAATAGAAAAACCCTCTTTCTTTTCCGAATAAATTTCTATTATTTCTCGTAATATTTGGGACATACTTTTCTTTTCCTTACCTGAAAGCTCTTTTAAAAATTTATAATGTTTATCACCTAACGTTATCTGAGTTCTATGCATTACATCACCTCCTGTTACATCATAACTTAAGGGAGAAAAAAAAGCAAGAATTTAACTGTGTCATAAATTTTGTAGGATTGCGTTTGAAAATGACAGGTGATTTTATATACATAAAGAAATTTATCACAGAATATTCAGAGTGAAAAGTGAAAAAAATTGGATTTTACCTGTAACCTATCCGAAAAGTAGTATTTATTCTACACCCTTCTGGTGTGTGAGGCTCTGGAGAAAAATATATACCCTATTAACAGTAATTTGTAAATTAAACAAATTTTTCACTATTCACTACTCACTGATTAATGGATTTACAAAATTAAGTGTAATTTCCAGTAAAAATGAAATTATGTGTCCTGAAAAAAACACTATCTTTATGCTCAGTTCGGTAAATTTTTTATTTAAAATTTTTTAGAAAATTCCGGAATAAAAATTTAAAATATACGACTAATGGGAAAAGCAAGAAAATAGAGGAGGTTTAATATTATGGAAAATAATAAAAAATGTCCAAACTGCGGTCAATCGGGAAATATTGACAGAAATCTTTTCTGTCATTCATGTAATACTCAATTGAGGTTAGACCCTGAAACAGGAGGCTATGGGCCTGCTCTCCTGAAATGCCCTGAATGCGGACAGATGAATAATCCTTCTGTTACCTTCTGCAGTAAATGCGGTTGCTCAATTAAAGAAACTTCTCTTGTTACGATTGTTCCGGCAGAGAAAAAGAAATTCAATAAATTATATGCCAGTTTCGTAGCTGTCGGTATAGCTCTCCTGCTCGGCATAGGTATAACCTTTACCTATTTTAACCTTCAGCCTGCTCAGTCGGGAAATCCGAAGATAGATGTGGTATTCTGTATTGATACTACAGGCAGTATGGGAGATGAGATTGACGTTATAAAAGAAGAACTGAAAAATATGATAGGTAATATTCAGAACGGTAATCCAAGACCATATGTAAGGGTCGGTGTTGTAGCATACAAAGACAGAGGAGATGTCTATGTAGTTCAACCTTATGAACTGACAGGTGATATTCAATCAGCAGAATCTGTAATAAGTTCTCTTTCTGCCAGTGGAGGCTCGGATCATGAAGAGAGTGTAAATGAAGCGCTTCATACGGCAGTTCAGAGTATGAACTGGGATATGACACAGGGAGTAACAAGAATGATATTTCTCATAGCAGATGCAGGACCCCATATGGATTATGAAAATGATTATAATTATAAAAAAGAAATAGAAGTAGCAAAATCAAAAAATATAATGATTTCCACTGTGGGATGCAGCGGTCTTGACAGTACGGCAGATTCTATATTCAAGGAAATTGCCTTTGCTACAAACGGCACTCCCGATTATCTTACATATCGTCAGGCCTTTGTAAATGAGAAAGGCGACGAAAAGGTTATACTCTATCAGGGCGGAAGAAGTTATGTGGTAAATGAGAAATATAAAAGTGATACATCCTGGAAAGACAGCGGAGCAGGCGGTTTTGCTTCAGAAGAAAAGGCCAAAACAGTTTCAGCACCTTCTGCATCCTATTCTGCAGGTGATACTGTTGCAGGCGAATGTGAAGGTTATTCCAGAAAATCTTCTGAAAAGCTGGAAAATAATCTGGACAGGAGTATAACACAGCAGGTTCAGACTCAGGCCAAAAAGCAGGGAGTAAAGTATTAGAGGTCGTGATGCATAATGCGTAATGCGTGATATCAGTATTGAACTACGCATTACGCATTATTATTTTAGCCTCCGCCGGAGGCTATAAAAAATCCCAGTAACCCACCCAGAATAGTGGCTATATAGGGATTTTTATATATTTCTCAGCCACATCCGGTTTTTGCCATAATCATGCTCAGGCCAAGACCGAGGAGGCCTCCTATTAATATAGAAAGAATTATTTTTAGATTCATATTGTTCACCTCGTAACGCATGACGCAAGGAATAGACTTTACTATAATAATATTTCTTGTCTTTTTTTTATTTACCTTTTTATATATAGATGCATATTTTTTGAAAAAGATTCTTATTGCATATTAAATTATTAGCATATATAATTATAGTGTATTTCATAACAATCATATTTACGTCTATATCGTGACGCGTCACGCGTAACGCGTGACGCGAGGATGATAACCGTTCTAACAATTTGCCAGGGTTATTTTCTTACAGTCCCTTATTAGAATTTAATTAGAGTGAAAAGTGAAAAGATTAGAACGTTAATCACCGTTCACTACTCACTTTTTACGTGTCACGATTTAAAATAAATTTATGAAAAATTTTTACATTAAATTATCCATTTTACTTATTGCATTAATCTTAATTACTTCCGTATCCTGCGTATTTGCAAGAGTCGGCGGAGGCCATACCTATGGCGGAGGAGACAGCGACGGAGGAGGCTATAGCGGTGGTGGCGGCGGCGGCGGAGACGGAGAAATTATATTTTTACTTGTCAGATTACTTATATGGCTTATAATAGAAGTACCTGTTATAGGTATACCTCTTACTCTCATTATTATAATAGCGGCTGTTGCTTATTATGCCGGTAAGGCAAGGAAAGGAACATCCTATAGAAGTCCTTCCTATGTAAATAATTATTATACACCGAAGACTCCGAGAAGAACCGGTGCTCTTTCTGAACAGATTGGTACCTATAAACATAAGGATCCGAATTTTTCAAGACCTCTGTTCCTGGATTTTATTCAATTACTTTATACTAAAGTTCAAATAGCAAGAGGAGATAAATCCTGGGCCGGTCTTACGCCTTATATAAGCGAAAATATTTTAAATCTTGAGAGAATGGGCGTTTCTCCGTCACCACCCGATAAGGTTGATGATATTGTAATAGGCACGTCGAATATTAAGAAAATAGACACTACTTCTTCACAATTCGATAAAATAACGGTAGAGTTTGAAGCAAATTATACAGAACACAGATCCAGACCAGAAGTCGAAGCTGTCATATATTATACAAAGGAAATATGGATTTTTCAGAGGAAAAAAGGAGTTCTTTCGAAAGGGCCTGAAGAGATAACTTCATTTCACTGTCCTTCATGCGGAAGTCCTGTGGAGGTAAAACGGGACGGAACATGTCCTTACTGTGACATGGTGGTAAACAGAGGTGATTTTCACTGGCAGTTATCAAGTGTTCTCTCGATAGAGAAATATCCCAGACCGCCTCTGAAATTTACCGGTTCTTCTGTAGAGAGAGGAACTGAACTGCCTGATGTGGTTCAGCATAATATTCAGTCTGTAAAAAGAGCATTTCAGGCCCGTTATCCAAATTTCTCATGGAATGAATTCAATCAGAAGGTAAGACATACTTTTATGACACTGCAGCATGCATGGTCAACATGTAACTGGGAACTGTCACGTCATCTTGAAACAGATCATCTCTTTTCAACCCACAGATACTGGATAGAAAGATATAAAAAAGAAGGCTTCAGGAACTGCATTGAAGATATTGAAATACTGTCCATTACTCATGTCAAGATAGAACAGGATGCCTATTATGAGAGTATAACAGTCAGAATTAAAGCTAGTATGAGAGATTATACTGTAGATAAAACAGGCCATATAGTGGACGGAAATAAGAACAGAGCCAGAGTATTTTCCGAATACTGGACTTTTATAAGAAGAGCCGGTTTTGCAGACGATAAAAAAGAAAAGAAAGAACATACCTGTCCCAACTGCGGTGCTGATATAAAGGTTAATATGGCAGGTATATGTGAATACTGCGACAGCAAGATAACGTCCGGTGAATTTGACTGGATCCTTTCAAATATAGAACAGGATGAAGCATATAAAGGGTAGTTTATTTATCTATCCATCCCAGGGCAGAAGATCCTCCTCCTGTAAGGAATCTTGTTTCATTTTGCTCAAGATCTACAAGCCATATTTCTTTTTTTACGGGATTATTATAGACGATTTTTAATGAATCCAGTGATATACATGGCCGGCTGACTCCGTACCTTTCTACAGATGTATTGAGCATACGCATTTTTCCTCCGTCACTCATAGCTAAAACATATCTTCCATCTTCGCTCCAGAAAGGTTTATAGCCTTTACCCAGTATTTTAGCAGAGCCTTTCAGGTTAACCATATATATATTGTTTTCTTTTGTTTTCTTATCAGGAGCTTCGAATACAAGCAAATCTCCTTCCTGGGACCATTGAGGAGCGGCAAGGGTTTCTCCTTTCTTATTTACTTTTGAATTGAACAATGCCCTCATACCACCGCTTTCTATATTGATAATCCATACATCGCCTGTTCCTGATTTGTTTGCCCGAAAGGCAATCCTCTCCCCGTCAGGTGACCATGAAGGATTATAAGGTGACAGACCTTTTATTTTATCTCCTCCCGGATTTTTCAACCATTCTCCGCTGGCAGGCACAATATATAATTTATTCTTTGCTATGAGGGTTATTTTGTCTTTTTCGGGAGACCAGGATATATTCTGTTTCGGATTTATCATAAATTCTTTTATCTTTACATATTTTGTGCCGTTCGTGTATATTATACCCAGGACTCCTTCAGGATCTTCCGGCTTTGCTTTCGCCGCACATACCACTTTAGTTCCGTCAGGTGAAAAATTATTAATACTTTCCATTTCACCGCTTCTGGATACATTTACTGCACATGTGCCGTCCCAGTTCATAATGAACAGATCATTTTCTTTTATGCCTGCAAGTTTGTTTCTTTCAGGTGACATAAGCAGTTCTTTATATTCGCTTACATCACATATTTTTTCTTCATTACTTCCTTCTGAATTTATGGTCCAGAGATTTCCTTCACTGATGAATAGCACAAGCCCTTCTCCGCTTCTGGCATATATTGCGAATGAGACTGTAAATATAATTGCAATTATTGTTAAAAATTTTTTTTTCATAACTCTGACCTGCCTTTCCCTGTAATAAGTTATAGTATAAATTATTTAGATAAAATGCTTCCTGCATAATTTTTATCTAAAACTTTATTTCACGCCATTAAAAGTTAACATTCCTCTATTTTTTTATTATACATTTTTTCAGAACCTGTGACAACAATTAAAACTATTATCTATTGAATAAAATGAATTTATAGAGTAAAATATGTTTAATTCAATGTAAAAGAACCATCGCGTTACGCGTCACGCGTCATGACATGATTGTTCCATAAGGCATAGTTACATATTTATTTTCAAGAAAGGTTTTATATTTTTATGAAAGTACTGGTAGTGGATGATGAAATATTTATAAGCAGAATGATAAAAATTACTCTTGAGGCAAAGGATTATGAGGTTATAGTTGCAAAGGACGGAACAGAGGGATTGGATAAAGCTCTCAAGGAACAGCCTGACGTAATATTACTGGATATTATGATGCCTGTTTATGACGGATTTTATATACTTGGTAAATTAAAAGAAAAAGATGAGACTATGGCCATTCCTGTAATAATGCTAACTTCTATGGCAAGACCTCAGGATATTACCCGCGCTATGGAATTAGGTTCTGCCGGTTATGTTATGAAACCTTTTGAATATGAAGATTTAATTGCAAGTATTGAAAATGCATTGAAGAAGAAAGATAAATAAATTGAATATTATATTGAATTGTGTTACAATCCTTCTTTAAGGGGTTGTTAGTATGGTTTAAAATATGATTAGGAGGTTTTTTTTATTATGGATGAACAACAGAAGAATATAACTTCTCTGGCAGAAGAAGGAGTATCTTACCTGGATAAAGAAGATTATGAAAAAGCTGCTGAAAAATTTAAAGCATTACTGGACATAGATCCTTCTTATCCTTATGTACGTGTTAATCTTGGCATATGTTATATGAACCTTAAAAAATATGATATGGCAGAAAAAGAATTAAAAAAAGCTCTGGAAAAAATTCCCAATCCATTCTCTGCCCATTATCATCTTGCATTGACTTATTATTTTGACCATAAACATGAAGAAGCGCTTAAAGAGTGTGAAAAGTCTCTTGAAGTTTATCCCGATTCTTATAAAGCCATCAATACTCTTGGAGTCATTCATGGTTACAGAGGCGATCTTGAAGAGGAAATAAAATGCTATAAGAAGGCCATTGAATTGAATCCAAGTTTTATTGAAGCTTATATGAATCTTGCCTATGCCTATGAAAAAGACTTTGATGACGAAGAAGCAATAAATTATTTTAAGAAGGTTATAGAGCTTGATCCTGCCGGTAAATTTGTAAATGAAGCAAAAGATATGTTAAAGGATCTGGGATCTTAGTATAGTAACAGGCAAATTGGTGTCCAAAAAATATGGCATACACTCCTGTCCCTGTCCGGGCTCTGGAGGAAAAGATATGCCGTAGTAAAAGAGAGTTATAAATGATATAGACGCAAAATATTAACAGTCTGCAAAACCATTTTGCCACACAACAGGATCATATCTTTTCCGGAAGAGTCCGGACAGGGACAGGTTTTAGAAATGGATACTGACTTATCTGGAGCGGTTCTTAGAGCCTATCCGAAAAGTCATCAAATACCTTCCGGTGTGTGAGGCTCT
>CAYSLJ010000252.1:0-6867 GCA_964431735.1 uncultured Synergistia bacterium
CGGAAGAGTCCGGACAGGGACAGGTTTTAGAAATGGGTATGAACTTATCTGGAGCTGTACTTAGTTGTGACTGAACCGGTTATGCTTAACTCAATAATAAATTGGAGTTGATTTTCTATGGACGACAGGATTGTATCTGCTTCTAAAGATACAAATATATTTGATGACCCTGCAGAAACAAAGACAGAACAGATAGCAAAGAGTATAAAGAACAGAATTCTTGCCCTGCAGGCAGAGAATTTTGAAAATATTGAAGATATGTCTAAAAAGACAGGTATACCTGAAAGTACTCTTGCAAGTTATATGAGAGGTATAAGAAGGCCCGGTATAGATAAACTCATAGAAATTGCAAATGCCTATGACATAAGTATTCAGTGGCTTGTAGGTCTCAGTGAACACAGGAAAACCCTTCTTTCTTACAGAGACGGTGCAGATAACATGAATTACAGATATAATCTGGAATGTAACTGTGTGAGAATAGAAACTGTGAGGCCTTTTTTTTCCAGTATTCATTACGGTGAAAAGAACAATCTCTTTTCTTATGAGAATTTTTATAAAACCTATTATCCCGGTATTGATAATTATATAAGGATGCAAAACAGAAGAGAACAGCTTTTGAAAGAGGGAAAAATAACCCTTGAAGAGATTGTATCTCTGAGGAGTCTTGAAGGGTATCTTTCATCTGATAAATTACCCCTTCCATGTCAGGAAGAACTTCTGCTGAATGTAGAGAAAGCTCTTAAATATAACAATTATGATCTTATTTTTATTGATGAATATCTTTATTTCAATTTTGAAATTATTGATAATAAAGTAGTATGTCTTGAACTTCGCCTGTCAGATGAAATGCAGGAAGACAGAATAAGGAAGATGTATATTTATCTCTACAATCAGACTATAATAGATGATTTCAGAGAAGAGAGGAAATATTTAACTAAAAAAGCCCTCAAATCAATAACCAATTCCCAGCTGGTAGAATTACTACTTAAAACTATATCCGGCGGTCCTGAGGAAATAAAAGGAGTATTTGCAAAAATAAGGGATAGAGAAAAGAAATTACTGGAACTCAGCAGTGACTGGTAGTTAAACAGTGAGCGGTTATCATATATAAATTCACTGGGCAACGGTCATCAGTGTTCACTGATAACTGCTAAAGGAGGATTATGTTGAAAAAAATATTTATATTATTTCTCATATTTATATTATCTATAAATAGTTTCATCTGTTTTGCGAAAGGTACTTCTGTTGTTGCTCAGCTTACCAACCAGAAACCTCAGGCACAGGAATTAAAAAAACTTGCAGATGACCTTATGGTTACGGTAAGTAAAATAAGGGGCCTTAATTTTAAACATCAGATTACAAAAAAAGTGACAAATCAAAATGAAGTTCGTTCCATTATGCTTAAAGAACTGCAGAATCCTGAGAATATGGCAAAACTGGACGGGGAAGGAAAGATGCTCATAAAACTTGGTCTTCTTCCCGGAAATTTTGATTACAGAAAATTTCTTGTAGATCTTTATGTAGAACAGATTGCCGGTTTTTATGTCCCTGAAAATAAAATTATATATATAGCAGACTGGATGTCTATGGATATGCAACCTTCTATACTGTCTCATGAATTGACCCATGCCCTTCAGGATCAATATTTTGACCTTACGAAGGTACTCAAACCTGATTATAACAGATCTGATATGAATATGGCCAAAACATCTGTTGTAGAAGGGGAAGCTACAATGGTTATGCTCGAATATATGATAAAAGACTACGGATTTAATATTTATGATTTGCCCAATTTTTCTATGGTTCAGTTTCAG
The DNA here is from genome assembly GCA_964431735.1 of uncultured Synergistia bacterium. Taxonomy (GTDB): domain Bacteria; phylum Vulcanimicrobiota; class SpSt-956; order SpSt-956; family JAKJGF01; genus CALARM01. The sequence continues at coordinate 1,815 of CAYSLJ010000252.1, forward strand.
GATATGATGCCATACAGCAGTTCTGCCGAAGCGAAACTTCTTTCTACTGCCCCTCCTGTTATAAGTGATACCATGACATTTCCCTATTTATACGGAACAGATTTTATTATGTCTTTCGTTAAAAAATACGGATGGAAACAGGTTGCCAGTATATATGCTGCCATGCCTCAATCATCGGAACAGATAATGCATCCGGAAAAATATATGTCTGTCAGCAAGGATTTTCCTGTTAAAATAGAATTAAATAATATAGAAAATGCCCTCGGACCGGGATGGAAAAAGATTAATACAGATGTGCTGGGAGAATATGTTTACTATATTCTCGTGAGAGAACTTTCAGACAGGAGTACTGCTACTATAGCTTCTTCTGGCTGGGGAGGCGATCAGATACAATGTTTTCAGAACGGCTCTTCCGTTATGGTTATTATGATGACAGTCTGGGATACAGATAAAGATGGAAAGGAATTTTTCGATGCCTACAATAAAGTAGTATCAAATAAATATTCAAGAGAACATTTGGAAGATAAAGGAAAAAACTATTGCCTCTGGTCCACTGAAGATAAATACGTCTATACAGGAATAAACGGGAAAAAAGTTATTGTCATAGAAGGAGTTCCAGAAGAAATTATCTATAAATTGCTGAAAACCTGTTCTTTCTGGAAATAATTTTATCGATCATGGTGGCTTCAGGAAACCACTTCTGCAATCTGTCAAGCAGTGGTAACAGTCACAGATAATCGAATAATTTTCTGCAATATTCAATAATATTTTCCTGTTTGGCTGTTTTATCTGTTTTAAACTGATCAACAAATTGTTCGGAAATACGGGCAAGCCTGAAGCTGAGTATCTGAGAAATCCTGTAAACAAGTTTATATACGGCGATGTTTTCTTCCTGCATAAGTTTTTTAAATTTATCTTTGGATATTTTTATCAGTTTTGTCTGTTCTGTAGCTCTTATAGTCCCGGTACGTCTTGTTTCTGTCAGAAAAGCCATTTCTCCTATGATGGCTCCTTTACTCATATTTACCAGCTTCTGTTCTTTTTCGGAAAATGCCTTGATTACTTCTACTTCTCCTTCCAATATGATATAAAAAGAGTCCGCTTCATCTCCCTGTCTGAAGAGAAAAGAATTTTTTGAGAGAGTAATTTCTTCTGTAATTTCCGCAATTTGCTTTCTTTCTTCTTTTGTTAAATCCCTTAAGAGAGGAATATCTGTTAATAATTTCATATTGACTGACATGATACACATCCTTTCACTATTTATAGATTTAACTGAAATATCTCACCATTTATAAGTATATGATGAATACTATGTTTTCTTTTCTTTTTATGAAAGACTCTTTAATAAAATTATAATAATATTACTTTCTTCATAAATCTTGACATTCCTCTCGTAATTGATTATTCTTATGTAATGCAAATAGATGAAAAATCAAATCTCAAAGAAACAGATATATTTATCCGTCAGGGGCATCCTGATTTCCTGGATTTACCCTGGAATTTACCCCTTGTAGAATGGGAAAAGCACTGTTCACGCCTTGAAAAACTTCCCTGTGGACTTTCGCGCCATACGGTGGTTTTTGTCAATTATAAGGGCATTCTTTATGCTCTTAAGGAATTACCGGCAGAACTGGCGGAAAAAGAATATAATCTCCTGAGACAGATGGAAGAGATAAAACTTCCCGTAGTATCTCCTGTGGGACATGTTAAAACTGTTACAACAGACGGAAATATGAGTGTTTTAATCACGAAATATCTGGAATATTCCCTGCCCTATTATTCCATATTTATGCATTCAAGCCTTGAGCGATACAGACAATCTCTTCTCGATGCAATAACAGGACTTCTAGTGCAGCTACACCTTTCAGGTGTTTACTGGGGAGATTGTTCTCTCTCAAATGCCCTTTTTCGCCGTGATGCAGGAGCGCTGCAGGCCTATCTTGTAGATGCCGAAACATCTGAAGTTCATCCCACTATTTCTGATAATCTCCGTACACATGAACTGGAGATTATGGAAGAAAATATAAGTGGTGCCCTTGCAGATCTTGCTGCTATAACTAAACTTCCCTCTGATTATCCCATATATGAAACAGGAGAATATATTCATAAACGTTATGAAGAACTCTGGAATGTAATAAATAAAGAACAGGTTATAAGACCTGATGAAAAATATCGTATTCAGGAACATGTGAGAACCCTTAATGCTATGGGATTTTCAGTGGATGAACTGGAAATCAAAACAACTGAAACGGGAGAACGTCTGAAATTAAGAGCCTTTGTATCAGATAGAAGTTTTCATGCCGATTTACTTCACAGTCTTACAGGAATTGTTTCTGAAGAAATGCAGGCAAGGCTTATAATAAATGAAATACAGGGGCTGAAGGTAAACCTGTCAAAACAGAATAACAGGAGCACCCCCCTGAGTGTGGCAGCCTTTCACTGGTTAAATGAATTTTTTACTCCTGTACTGGAGAAATTGAAAGATCTGAAAAAAGACTGTACTCCGGCAGAACTTTACTGTCAGATACTGGAACATAAATGGTTTCTCTCTGAAAAGGAAAAACGTGATGTAGGACACGACCTTTCAGTAGAGGATTATATAAAAAAATTCGGTCAAAATATTTGATAAGGAAAAAACAGCGTGTTAGCTGTTAGCTTATGATTTATGGTTGCAGAAATAATTTCAATAGGCCAGGAATTGCTTCTCGGTGAAATTACCGATACGAATGCCTCTTATCTTTCCGATATGCTTTCCACTGCCGGTATTGATGTAAAATATCATACCTGTGTCGGAGATTATGCTTCTCAGATTCAGGAAGCTTTAACCATTGCAGTTGGAAGATCTGAATTGATTTTTACCACAGGTGGCCTTGGCCCTACGAAAGATGATCTTACAAGGGAAGTAATATCTGAATTTTCCGACTGTCCTCTACGACTTCATAAAGAAAGCCTCAGGAGAATAGAACAGATTTTTAAGCTGAGAAATTTGAACGTACCGCCTGTTAACAGAATACAGGCCATGATTCCTGAAGGTGCAACTGTAATAAAAAATGAACATGGTACTGCTCCGGGATTTTTACTGATATATAAAGGTATAAAAATAATTTCTCTTCCCGGTGTTCCTTCCGAGATGAAATCGATGTTTCAATCGATTTATCCTTTACTTAAAGAAAAAAATGAAGATGTTATACACACGAAACTATTGAATTGTTTTGGTATTCCCGAATCCCTTCTGGGGGAAAAACTCGGTAATCTTATGGATAGAAACAGTAATCCTTCCGTAGGAACAAGGGTGAAAAACGGTGTTATTGCCGTGCGAATTCATGCAAAAGGTAAGACAGAAAAAGAAACTAAAAAGCTTATTTCAGAAACAGAAAAAGATATTCGTTCCCGTCTCGGTGATGTTATATTCGGTGAAGGCCACGATTTGCTTGAACATGCTGTGGCACAGGAACTGGCTAAAAAGAGATTAACCCTTTCTGTTGCCGAATCATGTACGGGAGGTCTTATATCTCATAAGCTTACAAATGTGCCCGGTATTTCCGAATATTTCCTTGAAGCCGTTGTTTCATACAGTAATAATGCAAAAATAGATCTATTAAAAGTGCCGGAAGAATTAATAAAAAAACATGGTGCTGTAAGCAAAAAAGTAGCAGAAGCTATGGCAGCGGGAGTAAAATTTCTTTCAGGTTCCGATTATGCAATTTCTGTTACAGGTATAGCAGGTCCGGCAGGAGGTACCTATGAAAAACCGGTAGGTCTTGTTTATATTGCTCTCACCGGCCCGTCAGGGACAGAGGTACAGAAGTTTCAATTTACCGGATCCAGGGAGGAAATTAAAGAAAGATCAGCCCTTTCTGCCCTTAATATGTTAAGGATGAAACTAACAAAACTGAAGAAAAATGATGTTTCGCGGGGAGATTCCTTTTCATATGCCCATATGGCTCTCCGGTAATCAATGGAATTAACAAAAATAGTGTTTTTTTACGACACGTAGTTTCACTTTTCACTCTGAATATTCTGTGATAAATTTCTTTTTTCATTGTATATAAAATCACCTGTCATTTTTAAGTGCAACCATTAACAAAAAGTTAACATGTTTTATATTGACTTTGATATAATTTATACTTATTATTTTATTATAAATAATTACCGGTAACGCATTCGTTACGGTATTAAAGAGGTGAAGAAAATGTTAGTTCCTTTATCAGGAAAGAGTTTTCATAATAAAGCTGCAGTATTTATGGATAGAGATGGCACTCTAAATGTGAGCAATAAACCCGACGGTACTTATCTCCCTGTAAATAAACCGGAAGATCTGGTGTTATTTGATCAGGCAAAAGACGGACTTGCAGAGCTTACAAAACAGACGGATCTCCTTAAAATTCTTGTGACAAATCAGGGTGGCATAGGGGCAGGTTTTATGACTGTTGAGCAATTAAAACAGATTGATACTAAAATGCTGGAAGATATAAGAAGTGCCGGCGGAGATATTGATGCCATATATTTTGCTTCTACCAATGATAAGACAGATCCTATGAGAAAACCTAATCCCGGTATGTTGCTGAAAGCTGCAGAAGAACATGGTATAGATCTTACCAAATCCTATATGGTAGGCGATATGACTACAGACATATCGGCAGGGGAGAAGGCAGACCCACAGGTAGTAAGTATAGGACTTGAAACTGGTTCAGGTTGCAGGGATAAAAAGGTAGATATAAAACCTGATGTTATGGTAAAAGATTTTAAGGAAGCTGCAGATTTTATTATCGCAGATCATAATAAAAGATTTCACAGTTAATTGTTTAAATTACTTTTGAATAAAGAGACAGATATTTTCTGTCTCTTTATTTGTAAAAAATAAAAGCCTTAGGAGTTGTCAGGAAATAACTACATCTTAATTACGATTTGTATCGTGACGCGTAACGCGTAACGCGTGACGGGAGGATACTGATTGTTCTAACAATTTGCCGGAGTTATTTTTCCTGCAGTCCTTAGTACCGCAACAGGTAAATTGGTACCCAAAAAAATATGGCATACACTCCTGTCCCTG
>CAYSLJ010000253.1:0-6845 GCA_964431735.1 uncultured Synergistia bacterium
ATTACAGATTTATATGCATTAACTATAATTTTCAGTAAAGGTGAATTTACCTGTCATAAAAAAACACAATCAGGGAAGAAAAAGAAGCTTTCTTCGTAATTGACAAAATATCTAAAAAAAGCTATTCTTTTTTTATGTATAAGATTCTTCAATATGGAAAGGAGATGAACGATTATGACAGGAACAATAAAATTTTTACTGATAGCATCCTTTTTATTTTATGTAATATGTGCCGGTTTTGTATCACCCTCTTATGCAGAAGATACGGGAGGCCCGAAAGTAGGCACAATGGCAAAAAATTTCACATTAAAAGATATGTCGGGCAAAACGGTGGAACTGAAAAGCTATAAAGGCAAGAAAGCAGTTCTTATTGTTTTCTGGAGCGTAGGCTGAGGAGCCTGCATTCAGGAGGTTCCTGAATTGAATGAATTATATGACACCTACAAAGGCAAAAATTTTGAAATTCTTACAATTAACTCCGACGAATCCATAGACGATGTGAAACAGGTCATAAAGGATGAAGGCATAAAATACAGAGTATTGCTCGACCCGGAGAATTCTACAGGAGATCCCTATAATATCATGTATATACCGTTAAATGTTCTTGTAGATATTAACGGGAAAGTTGTCTACTCAGAAGCAGGAGAGTTGCCGGATAAAACTCTTATAAATAAAACGTTAAAAAAATAGGAGAATGTGAGCAGTGATAGCCGATTCTTTAACTCACTGCTCTTCGATTACTCTTTATTACTGAGGTGAGCATAAATAATAAATATCTGCTCTCGTGACGCGTAACGCGTGACGCGTGATGGGAGGAAGACTGTTATTACATGCTTATGCTCAGGTCAGTAAGTACTGTAAGAAAAATAACTCCGGCAAATTGTTAGAACGATTAGTATCCTCGCGTTACGCGTCACGATATAAATTATAACTATGATGTAATTATTTTCAGACAGTTCCTAAGTTATAAAATACACTATAAATAAGGGTTAATTTATTATCTGGAAAACAAATTATATAAGGCAAATAATTTTTCTTGGTAGGAGTCTGTCAGGCAGAAGCTGATAAATTATTACCCATCTCTGAAACCTGTCCTCCGCCGGAATTCCTCTTCACCTTTCACTGAATAATATATTCATCAAGCTTCTTGAGAGGATTACTATCTATTTCTTCAATTATCTCTTTTTTAAGTCCTTCCTTACCGAGACATTTATACATATAATTCTTATAGCCTTCCACACCGGGCTGATGAAATGCATAAACATCAAGGAATTCCCCTTCATAGGTTGTGGCAATTTCAAAGAAATAAAGCAACTGTGCCCATGTATAGGGAGACACTTCCGGCATTATTATAGTCATATTAGGTTTTTCTGCTCTCATAAGAGCCCATTCCGTAGCCCTTACGGCAAGTGACATCAACGCGGAAAGTTTTCTTCCTGCAAGCAGTTCACCGCTCAGAACCGGAACTTCCATATCTGTGCCAAAATCCTGAACCTCTACAAGAGTAAGAGTTTTATTGTTCTCTCCCCCTATATTATTCTGCTGTATGGAGTGAAGATCATTGGTGCCCCTGCACGGGACAGGTGTTCTTCCTCTGTTTACCTTTACCTCCATATCATCTGTCCATACCTCCAGGCCATTATCTTTAATTATTTTCCTTTTGTATTCTTTGCCAAGGCTTTCGGCAAGAAGCTGTACATACCATTCGGCAGTAGATTTAAGGCCTTCAGAGAAAGGCATCATAATTGAAATGGATTTTCCTTTTTCAAGATATAGAACAGACTGTAAAGTAGCATAAAGGAGTGCCGGATTTTTAAGGACATCAGGACGAAAACAAATGTCTTTCATATCTCTTATGCCGGCAAATATGTCTTCTAAATTAACACCGATCAGAGCCAGATGAAGAAGTCCTATATTAAACTCGGAATATCTTCCTCCCACTCCCGGAAATACGGAAAAATCAATAAAGCTTTCCCTGTCTTTTTCCTGCATGGAATTTACAAGTTTTCTCAGTGACCCGGATGAAGGATCTGTAATGGCAATTATCTGTTTTCCGTAATTTTCTCCGCCGACATGATTTTTAAGCCAGTTTCTCGCAATATCAAAAGCGACTTTTGTTTCTGTCGTTTCACCCGACTTGGAGATAACTGTTATACATGTTTCCCGCGGATCAAGATTTTTAAGGAGAGAACCTATAGTAGTGGGATCAAGATTATTTCCTTCAAAATAAATCTTAGGTCTTCCTTTTCTTAAAGAATCAAATTCATTGTAATAGGGAGATGCAAGTGCATCCTGTGCCGCCTTGAGGCCCAGATAGGAACCGCCTATACCGAGGGATATGACATTTTTGAAATTTTTACATATATAATCTGCAGTTTTCATGATTTTTTCTACTACAGAAGGATCATGACATCCAAGTTCAATCCATTCAAGACCTATCTTTATTCTGTTTTCCCTGTTTTTTATTGTATCTTTAATTTTTTCCTGTGCTTTTTCAGCTACAGGTGTCCATCTTTTAAGATCTTCTTTCGTTATTCCATGTTTTGTTCCTATTGAGGAAGAAAACATATTATTGAAATCAAAAGAAATTGATTTTTTCATTGTACTGCCCACCCCTTCTTTGTGAAATATGAGTTAATAAAAAAGATTCTTATACAAAAGTCCTGATTTTCCTGCAAAACCACTCCTGTAATATTGACTGCGAAATTATATTATGCAGGATATATCACTTCAAGAAAGAATTCTTTATTTTAAAATAATTTTTAATTGCAAATTAACCGACGGAAAATTCCAGTGACGGATAAAACTATAGGAGGATGGCAACATGGGTACATGGGGAGTAAAAACTTTTGAAAATGACGGAGCATCTGATTGGCTCTGGGAGCTTGAAGAAAATGATGATAATTCCGCACTTGTGGCTGCATTAAATCCGGAAGATACGAACTACATTGAAGCAACAGACGGAGAAATTATTCTTGCAGCAGCAGAAATTATACAGGCAATAAAAAACAAAGCCGGTGCCGGTCTACCTGAAAACGCTCTGAACTGGATTAAAACACACAATACTTTAGACGTTTCATCTCTGGCTAAAAAAGCAATCACCATGCTCGATCGTGTTCTCTCTGAAAATTCCGAGTTGCGCGAGTTATGGGAGGAAAATGAAGATGAATATCCGAAGTGGTATGCACATATTACGGAACTGCGCAGCAAACTCAATAGCTAAAATAAGATAGAAATAATATGGAAGAACCGTATGAACTGGTATTAAAAACCTATCAGTTAAAAGAGATTTTTCTGTCTGCACGTATTTCTCTGACAGTTCATGACTGCGAAAAACTCTTAAAAGCAGGCTTTTGCCAGTCTATAAGCAGATTAACGAGAAAACATTTAAATATTTTGACTGAAAATAAGCAGATTAATCTTATACTCCTTGGACTTACACATAAATGTTTACTGTCGGATCCGTTCCGGAGAAGATTTCCACTGATAGAAAAAATCACCTTTAATGATTTACTTTCTATTGCCGGTACCGCTCTTTATATAATCGAATATATTGCATCAATCCTTTGTATTTCGGAAAAAATAGATAATATAAATCACCGGTACAGGGAACAAATAAAAAAAGAACTTTCAGATTTAACCGTTCCTGGCTCTGCAGAGTCACTTATGATTATAGAGATTTTCCTGAATGAAGAATTACGGAAAGAACTAATTTTTTTGTCCGGGAGAACTTCCATAAAAGAGCCTCTGTATTCACGGGCCTACCATTTATTAAAGCTCATAGACACTAAAATAGCTTATGTGCCGGAAGGTTTAAAGCCTGTAGATAATGTTATAGACAAATTTATAAAAGCTCCTGATGAACCGGATATATTATTGCACGACTTGAGACATCTTGAACTCAACGTTATTAAATCTTTACAGCATATGCTTGTTCCATTACTGGATATACTTGAAGCAGACAACCTGAAAGAACATGACAGGGTGACCATGTTTTTATTTAACTCTTTTTATATGGCTCTTCACTTACTCTTTATATCTCTGGAAGAAATAGAAATATTTTTTCACAACGGACATTTATATGACCTTATTACAGCCATTCAGCTTTTATCCATGTCTACTTCATCTCTGATTCTTATGATTGACAGACGACCCCTTGTATTTCAGGATGAAACCGGAAGAACGGAAAAATTTATTAATTATTTTACCGGTAAATGTGATAAAAAAGATGTTATTCAATTAATCGAAGAGGAAATGAATAATCTTTATATAAAAGAGGAATTAGAAGGGCATATGATATATGAATATGTTATAAGAGATTATAAAAAATCCATTGAATTACTCGATGAAGAAACACTGAGAAGCCTTTCTATTTTTTTAAAAGGACAGAACAGATTGCTGACTGCAGTAAAAAGTGTGTAATGTCCTATTCTTTTCACTTTTCACTTTTCACTTTTCACTCCTTATGATATAATATTAAAAATTTAAAGCAAAGGAGTAGTTATAAAGTGCCTGACTTTTCGAATAATTTAATAAACAAACTAATTGTCTTTGTTCTCATTGCCAGTATTTTTTCTTCAACCGTCTCTCCTGCTTTTGCAAGAGAAAAACTCTGGAGTAAGAAATTTCCTTCAAATATAGACTGGGAAATTCTCACCTCACTCGGAGTAATAATAGCAAGTACAGATAAACACCTTATAGCAATAGACGGGAAAACAGGCAATATATTATGGTCCAAGAAAGATATCGATTTGAAACGAGAATTTGTCTGGCCCGTAGAAGGAACGGATATAGTCCTTGTAAGTGATCCTGATAAAAAATTCGGCGGTATAGTCAGGGATGCAAACCTCTATGCCCTTGAAGTTCTGACAGGTAATGTAGTATGGGCCACATCTGACATTACGGGAAGACCTCTGGAAGTTGTTCCTCTTCTCGATCAGCTTTCCTTTTTATATATAACGGATCAGAAATATATTGAAGAAGAAACCCTTTCTAAATCACCTATGATAATTCCTCATATGTATAATATAGATGTTAACACAGGAGAGATACAGTGGCACAGGGATTTTGACAGAGATGTTCTGGGAACAAAAGTGGAAGATACATGGCTCGGTTATAAAATATACAATCTGAGCGGATATCACAGGCCTGTTCTTCTCGGAGACGAGCTTTATTTCTTTTACGGAGGTATAACCAGATGGGATTATATTACAGGCAATACTGCCTGGAAAACTACCTATCCGGCAGGAGACGCGGATCTTATAAAAACAGATGCCGATCCTATATTTACAGACAATGTAATATATACATCCGGTCAGGGACAGGTAAAAGCGATAGACAGGCTCACCGGAGAAATGATGTGGGACAGTGACAATCTGGGACTGGTACCGCTATTACTGGTAGATAATGGCATTATATGGGCTCAGAGGGGAGGATTTTTCTTTAATCCTAATAAAAACGAATGGGTTCCCAGAGGGCCCTTCGGAGTATCTGCCATAGATGCAGCCAACGGAAAACTTATATGGGATTACCGCCTCGGTAAAGACAGTCTTGCCAATATGGTATTATTTGAAGACAGGGTGATAATTGCAGATAAGAAAAACATAATAGCTCTTGATAAATTTAACGGGACACTGCTTTACAGCAAAGAACTCGACATAGAAGGGCCTATGTTCGGCTTAAAAAATTCGGAAGGAAATGTAGTTTTCTGGTCTCCCAGGAGAGCAGTCGCTTTTACGCCCGATAAAGGGATAAAACTCTGGGAAAGCGGTGTTAAAGAACCGTCTGAAGTCCTGTCAAATATCAATTTCAGACTGAGTGCAGGCATTTTCATTACAGTTATTACGGGAGGCACAGGCCTTTTAATCTTCAGCAGTTATATATTAATACATGATGTAATTCCCGGTGAGAGTGCCGCAGCAACAAGGGTAAAGGCACAGGTTAAATCAGAACAGTATTACTGGGAAAAAATAAAGGATTATCGTAACAGTCCAGGTCTTCGTGAAGCGGAAACAATAAGAAATTACAGACTTACCCTTGTAGAAAGCAGAAAAAAACTGGATCCCCATATATTTCTGGAAGGTCAGATTGAAGACAGAAAAGACTTTACAGGACTGGCAGGCATAAATACAAAGAATGGCAATATAGATAAAGGCGTCTATCTCGGTGATGTAGGGGAGAGATATCTTATAGATTATGTGGAAGAAACTCTTTATCACTTCGATGGTGATGTAGTAAGTGCTTTCAATCTTATACCCGAATAGTAAACAGGTGAGCAGTGAGTTCTTTATTCTCACTCACTGCTCACTAATACCTTTCCAGATAAATTCGTACCCATTTTATCAGCTTCTGTCTGCCAGGCTCTTCCCAAAAACATATAATCCTCCTGAAAGAAAACCTGTTTTTAGAGACATCTACTATTTTGCCTCTATTTATAGTGTATTTCATAACTTATTAGAATTTAAGTTATCGTGACGCGTAACGCGTAACGCGTGACGGGTTTAATCCCTGCGCATCACGCATGACGCTTTACGCATTACGAGGTCATTATTTATGGATAGTTATGAAACTAACTATAATTTACAACTGGTTCTTAATACAGTATATATTTTTCTCCGGAACCTGGCAATGGAAAGGATTTGAATAAATATTACTTTTCCGATAGGCTCTTAGGACTGTAAGAAAAATAACTCCGGCAAATTGTTGGAACAATAATTACCCTCGCGTCACGCGTTACGCTTTACGCATCACGATATAAATTATAACTATGATGTAATTATTTTCAGACAGTTCCTTAGTACCGCAACAGGTAAATTGGTACCCAAAAAAAATATGGCACTCACTCC
>CAYSLJ010000254.1:0-6753 GCA_964431735.1 uncultured Synergistia bacterium
AAATTTCTTTTTCCCTTGTATGTAAAATCACCTGTCATTTTTAAACGCAATTTTACGACATGTAGCTTCATTGGCTATTATACTTAAATATTCGGCACATCTCCTTTTACGGGAATAGGAGTAATGCCATCCCCTCTTAACTCTACTACATTTATTATCATATAATCTGTACCTTCCTTTAATTTGGCCAGTTCCTGAAAATTTTCATAACCTGCATCCATAGCTTCCTGAAACGTTGATCCTCCAAGCATAGTTGTTTCTATATAACAGGCTTCCTGGCTGCCTGAGGCAGTGTTTACACCTAAATATACATGGTCTGATGTGATAACAAGGAGAGGTTCTAATCCCAGGTTTTCATAAACCGATGCAAGCAGAACTGTACCATCGGCACAGTTTGCAGATTTTTCCCTGATACTTTCTCTCGGAAGTCTTACCCTCTGAGTATAACCTGCCCCAAAGGATACTGTACTGGAAACATAGGAAATACCGAGGTCCTGCACTGCTTTCCATACGGCATCCATTTCGGCAAGCAGGTCTTCTGCCGATTCTCTCTGATAACCACTGAGGGTTCTATCAGGCATTTTTTCTTTTGCTCTCTTTAAAATCTCCCCTATTACAGGATCTCTGGGAGTAACCCATGCAGCGAGTAAAAAAGACATATCAAAATCAGTATCTATGCCCCAGATCAACTCATCTGTGGCAAGAAGGGTTATTTCTTTAGTTTCTTCATATATTATATCATTGCCTTTAAAAATTTTAAATGCTGCAGAACAGAGTTTCTGTTCCGGAAGGTCGAGGATTTTATCATTGAATACAGGAAACTGTCCTACAGTTTTAACTTCTCCCGGCTTCAGTGTTACCATCTGAGTTGCAGGATTACTGTAATCCATAACCTGACTCATAACCTTTATAGTTTCTTCTTTGTTTCCTGTATTTTTTATTTGCCACAGAAAAAGCCCGTCACCTTCCTCCAGGATTTTACTTCCAAGTACGCAGTAAACAGGGAATACTTCCAGAGGATAATCTATGGTTATAACCGTAATCTCCGCACATAGAGAAAAACCGGGCAGACATAATATAAAAAAGGCAGTAAAGAATAAAGATAGATATGTTTTTTTCATAATGTGACCTCCTGCTTATCGTAATATATGATGTAAATCTTCGACATTATTTTCTTCCGTAATCAGCCCTGATTTCACCCCAGGCTTTTGTTTCCCATTTTAATATTTTATTGCTGTAATTATTTTCTGCGAGCCATTTTTCTGCTCTGTCTACAAGGTCAAATAATTTATCATTTTTTTGACTCCTTTCCATTCTGGTATTTGCCCGTTTATTTTTAACCCATCCTATGGCAGTAATGCTGTCACTGTAAACAGGTATGGTGCTGTTAATCTTTTTCAAATAGGCAAGACCGTGAACTATGGCAAGAAATTCTCCTATATTATTTGTTCCTCCTTCAAAAGGGCCCTGTTTGAAGATAATATGACCTGTTTCTGTATCTACACCCCTGTATTCTACAATGTAATCATTTTCTGCAGCATCGACTGAAATACTTTTCATAACCGGCTCACCAATCCTGAGTCTACCCTGTTCTGATAGTTCACATACATGTTTTCCTATAAAATCTTTACTGTCACTGTTAAAGGCCTCTCTTGCCATTTCCATAGTGTCGAATGATTTATATTTTGCACCTGTAAAACCCAGAACAAAATCTTTACATTCATCCCATGAAGTAAAGATACCTGTCTTTTTTCCTTTCCATATTACATAAAATTTCTTTTTTCCCATTTATTTATTGTTCCTGACAGGACGAAAACCGAAAGTAAAACCATCATAACGGTCTCCCGGGGCATGGGACATTCCGACAGATGAACTGCAGATATCCTTTATTTCTTCCCTTATATCGTCCAAAAATATCACTCCTTCAGTTGTATTTTCCATATAAAGTATTATACCAGAAAAGAGATTATATGAATATATAGTACAACCAATAAAAAACGTAATAAGATGAAGGGTAAAGAGCGAAGGAAAAGGTTTTATTATAGTCACTTTCATCTATCCATAAATAATAACCTCGTAATGCGTGATTTGCAGGGATTAAACCCGTCACGCGTTACGCTTCTCATATAAATAAGTCAAGAAAAATCCGGATATCCGGTGCTACGGAAAAAAAATATCACAATGACATGGTTGTCAGTCATTATAAAATAATCTTTGATAGAAGTGATATCCTTGGAAATCCACGGGACGGTTCTTTATCTATATTAACATATAAAGAAAATACATTGTAAATATTCTCTTCCGTAATAACATCGGAGGGCGGACCTGAAGCATAAATAGAGCCTTTACTGAGTAACAGGAGTCTGTCACTGTACTGGCATGCCAGATTAAGATCATGGGCAACCATGATTACAGTAAGGTTTTCGTCTCTATTTAATAATTTAATCACATCCAGAATATCTATCTGATAATTTATATCCAGACTCGATGTTGGTTCATCGAGGATTAAAACATCAGGTTTCTGGGCCAGGGCTTTTGCAATCATGACCCTCTGACGTTCTCCTCCTGAGAGTTCTGTTACAGGTCTTTCTGACATGTTTAAAACACCTGTTTTTTCCATAGCAATATTTATTATATTCTTATCGTCTTTGCTTTCATTCTGAAATGTGCCGAGAAAAGGGAATCTTCCCATAGAAACTATTTCTCTTACAGTATAGGGAAAATTTATAAAGGAATCCTGTAAAACAAAGGCGAGATGCTGTGCAAGTGATGACTGGTTAAAAGTGTCAAATTTCTTACCCATAAACATAACAGAACCTTCGGAAGGTTTCAAAAAACCTGACATGAGACGAAGTAATGTAGATTTACCCGTTCCGTTAGGACCTGTAATAGATACAAACTCTCCTTCTGAAACCTGAAAGGTAAGTTTTTTTAGAATCAAATCCTGTCTGTATCCGAAAGTCACATCTTTTATTTCAAATATATTCATCTGTAAAACCTCATGGTTCGTAACGCGTGACGGGTGAGCGTGACGCGAGAATTTCTAATATAAAATTAAGTAACAAACAAACATGACCGGTTCGGTCACAACAAAGGATGATAATGTGTTCCTCCCGTCACGCGTTACGCGTTACGCGTAACGATTCTCATATAAATCCTGTATTTCAAAAAAAAGAAAATTTTCTTTTTCTTAAAAGATAACAGAAAAAAGGTGCTCCCAGTAAAGCGGTAATTATACCTACAGGCAGTTCTACAGGAGATAGAATGGTTCTGGCAATAGTATCGGAAAAAACCAGAAGTATGGCGCCCGTTATAGCAGAAACAGGTATGAGAACACGATTATCAGGGCCAAAAATCATCCTTACCATATGAGGGACAATAAGTCCTACAAAACCTATTATACCGCTTACAGAAACAGCAGAAGCAGTAATCAGAGAAGCAGCACATATAAGGATTAATTTTGTTCTTTCCACATTCAGACCAAGATAATGGGCTGACTCATCTCCCAGGGTCATGACATTAAGACTTCTGGAATTAACCCAGACTATTACACTCCCTGCTACTATATAAGGAAGGATCAATAAAATATGAGACCATTCTTTTCCCGACAGGCTTCCCATCATCCAGAATATTAATTTATGGAGATCTTCATTTGTTAAAAACATAATAAATGACACAAGAGCCCAGAAAAAAGAACCTACTATGACACCGGCAAGCAAAAAGGTGTCTACAGGGACTTTACCCCTTACGAGAGACAACTTATATACAAGAAAAACAGTAAATACTGCTCCTATAAAAGCACAGATAGGTGTGGGAGAAATGAAAAATCTGTCCAGTTTAAACAGAAAAGAGCACCCCGCACCTGCGGCAGCACCGGCAGAAACGCCTACTATATAAGGATCTGCAAGGGGGTTTCGTAAAAATCCCTGAAAGGTTGCTCCGGCAATGGCAAGAGCTGCTCCTACAAGACAGGCAAGTAAAATCCTGGGAAGTCTTATAAGAAACACTATATTCCAGTGTCCTTCTGAAAAATTCCTCTCTCTGCCGAAACATATTGACATAAACATATTTATCAATTCATATACATCTATATTAACCGAGCCAAGGGATATTGAAACAATTATGAGTGTGCAGAGTATAAAAAAAAGGAAAGATATATAAAAAACTTTTCTCATTCCTTAAAAATCCTCTCCTTCAAGCCAGAGGGCTATCTGCCTTATTGCCATAATAATACGGGGAGTGGGTCGGACAAAAATATCAGGATCTATTTCATAAACATGTTTTCCTCTTATTGCTGATATTTTCTGCCACGCTGTTCTGGACATTACCCTCTCTCTGGTTCCTGGCGTTGAAACTATAATAACGTGGGGGTCTTTCTCTACTACCCATTCACTGCTTATCTGTATGTCATTTTTTTCCATATCACCTGCTATATTTATGCCTCCTGCAAGAGTTATAATATCGTTTATAAAACTTTTAGCTCCTACTGTCATAAGAGGCTCAGGCCATATTTCAACAAAAACCTTTATTTTCTTACGGGGAATTTTTTTTCTCATGCCTTCTATCTCTTGTTTTAATGAATTAACAAGCTGATGACTTACTCCTGTCTCACCTGTAACTTTTCCCAGTAAAATTATGGAATTAAATACACCATCCATATCTGTTGAATCTAAAAATAAAACATTTGCTCCGAGGGAATTCGAGCAGGAGAGTAAATTATCAGAAAGCCCGTTATCTGCAACAATTAAATCAGGGTGAAATTCTATAAGTTTCTCTATATTCAAATTTACATCTCCTACTGTCGGCTTTTTTAAAGCATCGTGAGGATAGTCGCAATGTCCTGCCACAGCCACCACTTTCTCAGAAAGACCGAGATAAAACAGCAACTCTGTAATGCTCGGACTCAGAGAAACAATCCTTTGAGGCTGTGAGGTAACAGTAATTTTCCTGCATGAACTGTCTGTTACAGTTACAGGAAACAGGTCTTTCCCTGACAATAATGTCATGGAAAAAATAAATAATGTACATAGTATCAATAAAAATTTCTTCATCATAATACCTTTCTATAAGCTCTAAATAAAAAACCCCGACTTCTGCGAGACGAGGTTTTCCTCATTTCCCTTTTCTCCGAAGGTAATCAAGAGTTTTTTACCGGCCAGGTTTCCTGACTATCAGATCATAATGAGCCTGCGCCTTCCCATCTATAACGAAAGTGGCATATTGCAGGGTCACTCCCTGATCACAGTGGCGGGAACCGTGTCAGATTAGACTGAACTTCCCTTCACCGGCAAAATCTATTAATTATGACGCGTGACACATGATGGGTGACGCGTAATCGGTAATTCCATCCACCTCTCTATGTTCATATTTCATGATTATATAACGCTCTGACAGAAAAAACTTTACTATTCCCTATTCGACTAAAAAATCTCTATTCCTTCCCCATGCCTTTTTCCTTCAATTCATCTTCATTTCCTCCTCTGCCGAGGAAATCTTCGAGTTTTTTCTTTACTCCGTCTTCAACCTTCTGTCCGATTCTTTCATTATGATCCGGTATACCATAAATCTTATCAGGTTGTAAAAGCTGCTGCATGTCTCTCCTGGCAACCTTTGATATTTCTCCTATATTTTCATCATTGACCTGATTTATACTGAACCCTGCTTCTTCTGCTGCTCTATTTATATTTGTTATACCTCTGAGATGAATTTCTTCCATCATCATTTGTATTTTTTGCTGTTCCTGCTGCGGATCTGTATCATCAAGTTCATTGCCCTTTTTTTCACCTTTTATTTCTTCATTACCTTTTCCCTGATTAATCTGAGCATTCTCTGGTTTTGCAACCTTTGCCGGTTCATTTTCCTTTGTATTGGTTACCTTTTTATCATCTGTCCCTTTGCCGGCTTCTTTTGTTTTATCTGTTTCTTTAGATTTATCATTTTCATGTACTTTATTTTTATCCTCTGATTTATTCTGTTCTTTTACGTGCTTATCTTCTGCTCCCTCTTTTATATCCTTTGTTTTATCTGTTCCTGCATGTTTATTTAACGTTTCTTTCAACGCATTTACCTTTTCATCCATATCATTGGCTTTAGACACATTTTTCCCCTGAAGATTTTCTTTTATAGCAGATACATTACTGCTCAGTTCATTTATAGAACCTGTCTGACCGTTCTGTTTTATACCGTCTACTTTATTGGCCATAGAACCTGCTATTTCGGATACCTTCCCCTGTTGTCCACCCTGCTGTACACCCTGAACATGACGGACAGCCTGTCCTCCTGCCATTGAAGCAGCACCGGCAGATTTCTGATTTTCTTCAGCCTTACCGCCGGGCTGTGTAACTTCATCTATAGATTTTTTCACATCATTAACCTTATTATCTACATCACTATCGTGAACATTCTGAACCTTATTCTCTGACTGTGCGTCCATAGATAGATCAGTCTTATCTTTTGTATCTATACCATGAGTCTTTTCCTTTATCTGTTCCTGAGTTTTATCTCCTTTTTTATCAACATCCTGTTTATCTTCAGTTTTATCTTTTGTAATCTTTGTTGTATTTTGCGATACATTTACATTTGTAATATTAGATGAATAAAACCTGTAATCACTT
Organism: uncultured Synergistia bacterium; assembly: GCA_964431735.1. GTDB lineage: Bacteria > Vulcanimicrobiota > SpSt-956 > SpSt-956 > JAKJGF01 > CALARM01. Next base: position 6,615 of record CAYSLJ010000254.1, read on the forward strand.
GTTCTTTCAATTTTCATTATCTGTCCCCCCAGTTATAATTTCTATCTATCTATATTTATCACGAACATTTCTAAAAAGTAAAGGCTTACTGAGGTGAGTATAAATAATGCATATTTTATTCTCGTGACGCGTAACGCGT
>CAYSLJ010000255.1:0-6645 GCA_964431735.1 uncultured Synergistia bacterium
CGGAAGAGCCTCACACACCGGAAGGTATTTGATGACTTTTCGGATAGGCTCTAAGCTAAAATAAAAAATAGCCCCTGTCAATTTAAATACGTTATAAAACTATTTTTTCCTTTTATATATCGAAATATGTCATCAGGGTAATATTAGCCCCTGTGCCGGAGTGTATTGAGGCCACGAACCTTCTTTACCTGTTGCTGCTATATGAGCATTATTAAGTTTACACCACAGGGTAAAATTATTATGAGATGAGTTACAAACATATTCATATCCTGTAAAACACGCCGGACACTCAGGTATTTTATATGGTTTACCGCTTTTTTTGTCGGTAAGATATGAAAGAGCAGGGGGATAATGACCGTTGTTATCTTCCGCATAAAGTTCCAATGCCGTAGCCATATTTTTTATATTTGATTCACAATGGGAAAGACGTGTCATAGCTCTGACTTTAAGAGAGCCCGGTACAAATATCAGACAGAGTAAAACCATAACTATCATGGCCATAAAATTGCACCCTATAGCTGTTGGAGCAAGTCCATCTCTTTCGCCTTCTTTTGCTCTTCTAGAGCCAACTATACTGAGAATTAACCCCGTCACAGGTAATAAGACCATAATTAAAGGAACAATAAAGAACAAATTTCTCAAAAAAATCCTTATATCAGGACTGAAATTCTTTATTACCCCGTCTGACATACTTATTATCATACTGATGATATAAGGAGAAAATACAGACACCACAGCTAACATTATTCCTGCCGTAGAAAAATTATTTAATTTTTTATTTTCTTTATCTTTTATATATTTTCCATAAGGCCTACCGTGTTTTTTTAGTATTTCTTTAAACTCCTTCATACTTATATATCGTTTCATAGGATCAAGGTCTATCGCACGTTTCACTATGGTCTCGACCTCATTTGATACTGACGGGTTCAAACTTCTCAAAGGTGGAAATTGGAACAGCTTCAGTGTCGGATCATACTTCGTAAGTATTTGATATAAAATAACACCGAGACCATATATATCAGATACCGGAGTTGTCTGCCCTCGCCCTTTATATTGTTCCGGCGCCGCATATCCCGGTGACCCATACTTAAACGTATCGGTGCCTTTATCAGGATTGTAATAACGGGCTATACCGAAATCTACAAGTTTCGGCTCCCCCTGCGGTGTTATTATAATATTTGACGGTTTGAGATCTCTGTATATGACAGGTGCATGAAAAGCATTGTGGAGATAATCCAGTATTTCAGCAATTTTTACGGTCAATGTTATTGCCTGTTTCTCTGTTAAGGGGTCTTTCAATGAATTAATAATTTCCTCCAGAGTTTTACCCTCTATATAGTCCATTGTCAGGTATTCTCTGCCATTTTGACTGAAAACGCCGTACATCTTCGGAAGACCCCGATGATTGAATTTCACCATAAATTCAGCTTCTCTAAAAAAAATCTCCCTTCCATGTTCCATATCAAGATTGGCTTCTTTTGAAAAAACCAGTTCTTTGACGACAAATCGTTTATCATCTTCAATTCTTTCTACAAGATACACATTTCCCATAGATCCTTTTCCCAGAAGTCTTACTACTCTGTAAATATTATTAAGTACTGTTCCCGTTTCTAAAAACACTTTTTAATATCCTCCTTTACTGACCTGAGCATAAGCATGTAATAAAAGTTTTCCTCCCCGTCACGCGTCACGCGTTACGCGTCACGAGAGCATATATGTATTATTTATGCTTACCTCAGTAAGTAGTGAAAAGTGAGTGGTGAATAATGAGTGATGTTCTACTCTTTTCACTCTAATTAAATTCTAATAAGTAAAGTAATTCCTATTTTATATTACTATTCCAGATAAATTTTGTTATAACACCTTCAGACGGACTATACTGTGGCCATGAACCTGCCTGTGTTCCTGCATTCATATGGGCATTCGGTTCTTTACAAAAAATGGTGAAATTACGAGCTTCGCCGGAACGTATATATTCGTAATCTGTATAATTGGCAGAACACAGCGGAATAGTTCTCATATATTTAGAGTTTTTAGTAAGACAGGAAAGGTCAGGAGGATAATATCCTTCATTATCCGTACTGTACAGTTCCAGAGCTTTACCTATATTGTTCAGATTTGACTCACAACATACAAGACTTCCTGCATATTTTTCTTTCGAAAGGGAAATAAAAAATATAAAACTAAATAATATTATAGCTACAAGAAAAAATATATTACACCCTTTAGCCAGTCCGGCCGGATGGAAGGAAATATTTTTATCTTCCATGGCTTTATTTTTTCCTTTTATGGAAAGAATCAAACCAAATAAAGGCACCAGCGGCATAAAAAATGAAAGGAAAGGGTACAGATCTGAAATATATCTTTTTACTTCCAGACTTGAAGAATATCCTGCAATGCATCGTAATATAATTGTCAACAAAAATATAAAAAATGGGGACACAATCGTTAATAACCCTATAATAAGACCATTCCAGGCCAGGTAATTAGTAGTTTTTTTCATTACATTTATCTCCTTTAATTCATAACCCTTAAATTATCCGGCAATATAATTAACAGACATATGGTAACTTACTACCATAAGAACAAAAATCATAACCTGCATAACAATATATCTTGTTCTCAGGGAATAAAAAGATAATGAAGGTATTTTAAATATAAATATGATAGCTTTTATGAAAACCATCGTTCCGAAAAATAGAACCAGAGCAAAAGGAAATAAATTCCCCAGAATAACTAAAAAAGGCACAGAACAAATAAAATAAAACGAAAGGATAGTAAATATTTTCACAAGAGACCATATGGTCAAATCCTTTTTCACAGACTTTACTATAACAATAAGAAAAATAAATACGGGAATGGCAAATAAAGGAGAAGTAAAACTGAATGCCAGTAATGCAAGACCTGCAATGACAATAAATAATATTTTTATGACTGTATAAAAAGAGCCTTTTACTGCATCCAATCTTGAAATTATAGCTTCACTTTCCGCAGGGGAAACATATTTTTTTAGATGGTAGAGAGTAATGAGTTCCCATATAACATATATAGCCATCAATATTGTCCATGGAAATATGAAAGGGAAAGCGTGAGAGAACCTCTCACCGGGATTAGGCATTCAGGCAAAAGCCGGTGATGCGAGAAACAACATAAATGATAAAGAAAGAACATATTTCATTGTAATATACCTCCTTACATATTTTCCCAGTTACTGATAATTCCGCTCGACGGTGAATACTGAGGATAACATTCTTTTTTAGCTTTTCCCAGATTTTCCCTGGCAGATCGTGACATTGTATCGGGATGACTGCCGGGAAAGGAACAATAAAGGGTAAAATTATCTGCTTTCTGTGAACAGATATATCCGTATCCCCTGTTACTGTGAGGACAGAGAGGAAGATTTTTTATATAATTTTCTTCCAGAGAATTCAGGTCAGAAGGATATGTACCGTTTTTCTCTTTATATTTCTCAAGAGCTTCTGCCACGGTCTGAATATTATGCCTGCAGTTCCATTCCCATTGCCGGTACATAAGAGGGCCGCACATAGTATCATGAATGCCTGCAGACCAGGGTAGCATGAAATAACTTATAATGCCAATAATAAGAATATCCAGAAATATATAGAGAGCAGTTCTTCTTTTATATCCCGGAGATTTCGTCACCTCATATTCAGAAATTTCCTTATTACATATTTCTTTTTCTGAAGGGTAATCTATAGCAATTCTCTCTAAAGCTCTTTTAAGTTCGGCCACAGTCTGAAATCTATAGTCCGGGTCATTTTCCAGGGTTTTCTCCACAATAGATTTCAATTCAGAAGGAATATTCTTTATCGGCTCAAAAACAAAAGATTTTTCTTTTTCTCGCGGATCAATACCTGTAAGCAAATAATGGAGGAATACTCCGAGACTGTAAATATCGCTTCTGCAATCGGTCTGACTTCTTCCGTACTGTTCGGGAGAAGCAAAGCCTGGAGAACCGACCGTTTCGGTGTCTTTTATCTTACCTTCCTTGTATGTTCTCGCTATGCCGAAATCAATAAGTTTTATTCTTTCTTTTCCGTCAATGAGAATATTTTCAGGTTTCAAATCACGGTAAATGACAGGAGGTGACATATTATGGAGATAAGCCAGTATATCACAGAGTTGTAAAGACCAGTATAAAATCTTATTGAGCGGTATCCTGCCGGATTTATAGTTTTTCTCTATAAATTCATCTGAAGACATACCGTCAACGTATTCCAGAACAAGATAAAAACCGTTATGTTCATCGAAGAAATCCAGCAGATTGACTATACCGGGATGATAGAGTTTTGAAAGCAGTTCTTTTTCCCTGAAAAAAGAATTGATGTAAAAATTATCTTCTTCCTGAGAAACAATTATTTCTTTTATAATACAGTCAAGACCGGTATGTAAGTCTGCGGCACTGTATATTACGCCCATACCGCCTGCAGTGAGATAGGAAACTTTATATCTTTCTTTCAGAACAGTGCCGGGAGAGAGGATAGAAATAACCTCTCCCCGGAAATCTCTTTTTTCATCAGGTGCTGCCATACGCTTTATTGTATCCACAGGATCAACTCCTTTCGATTTTATTCTAACAGAGAATTTCATAAAAAGGGTCAAAAATTTTAATAGTATTTTTTTTATAAAAGGTAAATTCATTTTTACTGGTTTTTAAAGCCAATCTTCTTGACAGCAAATATAAATGCTATTATAATTATAAAATCAATTTTCATTACAGAAATATAATTATTGAAAGGATATAATATGTCACATACCGACAGCAACGTAGAAAGCGGCAGCGATTATGTAGCAGTCAGGGCTTTAGAAGACGGTGTCAATATTATAGGTCTCACCCGCGGCAAAGATACAAAATTTCATCACACGGAAAAACTAGATAACGGTGAAGTCATGTTATTCCAGTTCACAGAATATACTTCTGCAATAAAGATCCGCGGCAAATCGGAAATACATACGAAACACGGTATTATAAGAAGCGGTAAAGAATAGATATTTTATATAAAAATGATGAAGTCTTATGCTTCACTGTATGTTGATTTTCATATCTGGTTATGACCGGAGCGGTCATGCCTGTTAGTATAGAGTTGAGTCGAGAAATTTAATAGAAGAGACGAGCAGAGACGAGCTAAAGTAGTTCTGGTTATAAAGAGATCAGACTTTTTAGAAAGTCTGATCTCTTTATTTTGTATAAATTCCATTCATTAAAGCTCCTCTCGATATCGTTAATATTTTTTTAGAAGGAGTGGCATAACATGCAAGACACAAAACAATGGTATTTCGGTTCCTACGGAGGGAGGTTTGTTCCTGACTCTCTGATGGCGCCCCTGGAAGAGATATCGGAAGCCTATGAAAACTGTAAGAATGATCCGGCTTTCAGGAAAGAACTGACAGATTTATATCACAATTACAGCGGCCGTCCAACGCCTCTGTATTTTGCGGAAGTTTCAAGCAGAATACTTGGAGCAGGAAGGATTTATCTAAAAAGAGAGGATCTCAATCACACGGGAGCACATAAAATCAATAATACTCTCGGACAGATACTGCTTGCTAAAAAGATGGGGAAAAAAAGGATTATTGCCGAAACAGGAGCAGGACAGCATGGAGTGGCTACAGCCACTGTGGCAGCAAGGTTCGGTATGGAATGTGCCATATATATGGGAGAAGGGGATATAGAACGACAGAAAATGAATGTTTTTCGCATGAAACTGCTGGGAGCGGAAGTAAAATCCGTAAAGTCAGGAGGAAAAGGACTTAAAGATGCCGTAGACGAGGCAATAATGGATCTTGTTGAACATGTAGAGAGCACCTATTATCTCATAGGATCTGCCGTAGGCCCTCACCCCTATCCTCTCATGGTCAGAGATTTTCAATCTATTATAGGACAGGAAGTAAGAGAACAGCTAATAAAAGCTGGAGAAGGTCTTCCCGATTATATAGTGGCATGTGTAGGAGGTGGCAGCAATGCCATTGGCATATTTCACGAATTCATTCAGGATGAGACAGTGAAATTAATAGGTACAGAAGGCGGTGGAACATCAATGGAACCGGGCTGTCATGCTGCGACACTTACCCTGGGGAAACCGGGGATATTGCATGGTTCAAGGAGTTATTTATTATCTGACTCTGACGGACAGGTTCTGGAATCCCACTCTATTTCTGCAGGTCTGGACTATCCCGGCATAGGCCCGGAACACAGTTATCTGAAAGATACGGGACGGGTAAGTTACCGCTCTATCTCCGACAGAGAAGCACTGAATGCATTCAGGTTTTTAAGTGAAAAAGAGGGAATTATTCCGGCTCTGGAAAGCTCCCATGCCATAGCGGAAGGTATGAAAATAGCAGAAACAATGAAGGAAAATGAAATTATGGTAATAAATCTATCAGGAAGAGGCGATAAAGACATATATACGGTAGCAGAACATATAGGAATGAATATATAATTGGTGATGTGTGATGGGGTATGGGCAATGCGTCACGCGTGACGGGTTTAATCCCTGCGCATCACGCATTACGCTTTACGCATTACGATGTACAGAGGAGCATGAGAGGACTCATCTGCTGGAAAGATAGGTAGTCCTAAAGAGATAGTGGTAAAATTAATATTTACCTATAAACCATAGAATC
>CAYSLJ010000256.1:0-6468 GCA_964431735.1 uncultured Synergistia bacterium
TCTTTACCGGCTGATTGATAAACTCACCTATATCAGCAAAAGCCACTATGTCATCAACTTTTTTATCAATCTCTTCTTTCGTATATCCCATAATAGTGCCGCTGAAATATATATTTTCAATACCGGTAAATTCAGGATTAAATCCGGTGCCTAATTCCAGCAGAGCCGATATTTTACCATTTACCGTAATATTCCCCGACGAAGGAGTCAACACCCCTGTAATTATCTTAAGCAGAGTAGATTTCCCGGAACCATTTTTCCCTATTATACCTACAGTTTCACCTTTTTTTACCTCAAAATTCAGATCCCTCAGGGCATAAAACTCCCTGTGGTATTTTTTCTTAAAAGGATGAAGTGATTCTTTCAATCTGTCCAGTGGATTATCATAGAGCCTGTAGATCTTCGAAAGATTTTCTACTTTTATCGCAACCTCTTCGTCTTTTATATCCTTATCCTGTTGTATGGTCGCTAAATTTTCTATAGTTGCACTGTTACTCATAAAATTAACTCTTCAACAAATCCTTAATATTTTCCATCATAAGTCCTGTATATTTGACAACATCTTCCAGAGGAAATCCGTCATCAAGCATTTTTTTAGCTACATCTATTTTTCCATGTAACGTTCCTTTTTCCATCCCTTCCTGCAGCCCTATTTTTTTTCCCTTTTTATAAGTTTCTTTTTCAAATTTCTCCAGATTTTCCAGTAACATAGGTCTCACTTCCATTTCATCTAAATTACTTAAATCTATATCTACATTTTTCTTTTTCATTACTCCTCTGATCCACAGTCCAAAATCTCTCTGAAGTTCTTTACTTACTTCTTTTTTTAATATGTTTACTACATCTTCTATTATATCAGCAAGTTCATTTATGTGGGAAGTTTCTATTAAAAATAATCTTGCTACAAGATTTCTTATAGCAAAGAGAGACTCCTTTGTAAATTCATTTTCTGCAATCTTATAATATTTAAAATGAGGTATATATGGTCTCAGTGAAGGATAGGATATGTCTATTAATTCATTTATCTCCGTAGGTGCAGTCCATTTTTTTCCACCGTTATATAATATTATCGGAAATACAGGAGGAAGTTTGTGTAAGTACTCTTTCTTTTTTCTTTTTTTCAGGAGATATTCATAAAATAGTCCTATATAGCTCATTAATCGTAAAGACATAAACTTATCAACTGTGGTCTGGAAATCTATCAAAATATAGATATAGGTCTGTCGTCCTTCTATATTAACTGACCATATGACATCAGTCTCTCTTCCCTTAAATGTAGAGGAAACAAAACTTGTTTTTACAGGCTTAAGTGTATTGTAATCTATTTTATCTACGAAATCTTCTTTCACGAAGGATTTTATTAAATCTTCCACCATCCTGGGATGAGAAAATAATAGCTTGTAGCTTCTATCATTGAATTTATCTTTATCCATATTTTTCCGAATATAATCCATCCTGTATAACCATTAAATTTCTATAGTCTTACTGTTACTTATAAAATTAACTCTTCAGTAAATCTTTAATATTTTCCATCATAAGCCCTGTATATTTGCCAACAGCTTCCATAGGAAATCCGTCATTAAGCATTTTTCTGGCCACTTCCAGTTTCCCCAGTTCCTTTCCTTCCTCCTTTCCTTTCTCCATCCCTTTTTCCATCCCTTTTTCCATCCATTTTTCTCTGTTTTCCTTTGTTATATATTCTCCAATATCACTCAATATAGCCATATGTTCATCCCCTTCCAATTTTTTATCTCTTCATAAAATATCTTTTGTTTTACTTCATTCTGTATCTTTATTATAGCATTTATGAAAAATTTCTGTAACTCACTGTCCAGGAAGGCATAACCTCTGGTATGATCTATATATTCATCAAGGTCTGCCAGGAAAAATTTAGAGAAATCTTCAAAATATTTTCTTATGGCTTCTTTCCATACTTCGTCCTGCATATTATTTTGCCACTATAAGCTCCGGTATTTTATTTTATAAGGATTTTTCGAATTCATTTTATCATTCTGCCGGAAGAGAGTCAATAATATTACCGGCAGAAATTGGATCTTTATTCTGAAATATAAATAGTGTATAATGAAAATATGAAAATTTATCTTGATGTTTGTGCTCTATGCAGACCTTATGATGACCAGAATTATTTAAGAATAAAATTTGAAACAGTAGCAGTAAAGATTATACTGGCAAAAGTGAAAGCAGGTATGTACACGTTATTAGTATCGCCTGTTCATATTGAAGAGATAAATAGTATAGATAATACTTTTCAACTTCTTCAGATAAAGAATATTCTTGGAATTTTAGGAGAACCTGTAAATGTAGATATGGTTAAGACAAAGGAAAGAACAGAACATTTATGGAGTGCCGGACTGGGGATTGCTGATGCAGCCCATATAGCTTTTGCAGAAATATCAGAAGCCTGTTTTATAAGTTGTGATGATAAACTCATAAAGAAGTGCGGTAGTTGCAACATAAAAATATGGTGTGGGAATCCTGTCGATTTCTGTGTAAAGGAGGGATTGAAATGAAAGAGATAAAATATCTCAGTGAAGAAGAATTGATTAAAAAGGCTACAGAAGTTCTTCTCAGGGAACTGGGGCCTGTAGAGGCTATCAGATATCTAACAATGCCTCAACAAAAAAGAGTGGATGGAGTAAAACATCACAGGAAATGGCAGAAAAGTCTGGATAAAGATGAATTTTTAAAGAAAATTTTTGGATAATTTCTTTACTGGCCGGAAGATTATATTTTCAACTCAATTTCCACAGAACTATAAATCTTTCTTTCCCCTTCTTCTTTCAAAAGAAAAAAATCTTCCTCTTTCAGAGTAAGATGTGGACTGAAATAAGGATCTCCCTTTTGTAATACAGAAATCCACCGGCTATGGAATAATTCCTGTTCTTTTCTGAAAGATTCTACTTTTTCCCTGCTATCAAGTGTGCCTCTGGTTTTACATTCATAATGATAGAGCTCCGCATAAGGAGTCCATACAATAAGATAACCCATCTGTCTTATCTTTAAACACAGATCTGTATCGTTAAAGGCCAGAGCAAATTTTTCATCGAAACGTCCTGCCTCTTCGAATACTTCTTTTTTTACCATAAGGCATGCACCTGTAACGGCACTTACATTCTGAACTGTTTTTAATCTGCCGAAATATCCGGTATCATCTTTCGGAGCATGCCTGTATAAATGTCTTGCCAGGCTTTTGTTATCTATTATAACTCCTCCATGCTGAACACTATTATCGGGATAGTATAATTTTGCTCCCACCGCCCCAACTTCTTTTCTCTGAACATGTTCAATCATTCTTTCAAGCCAGTCCGGATTTATCACTTCTGTGTCATTATTTAAAAAGAGCAGAATGTCTCCTGTAGAAGATGCTGCTACGAAATTATTGCATGCCGAATAATTAAAAGGTTTTTCCCATTTAATGATTTTTATATTGTCTTTCTTCTTGAGTTCATCATAGAAAATAAAAGTTTCTTTTTCCGAACTTCCGTTTTCTATGATGATTATTTCTAAGTTTTTATAAGTCGATTTATCTGTAATAGATGTGACACACCTCTTTAAATCTTCCGCATGATCTTTCGTTGGAATCAATATTGAGATTTTTGGATTATCCTTGATTTTATATGTTACCTTATAAAAACCGTCGCTCTGTCCCCCTTCGACATTTCCTTCAAAGCCTGTTCTTTCCAGATGGTTTTTTAATGCTTTTATGTCATGTTCTTTATTTATGCATTTTATTCGGGAATGATATAGTATAGATGGTATATGAATTATTTCTTTCGCCTCTTCGGATGCTCTCAGTATGTAATCATAATCTGAAATGTAATCAGTTCCGACCTTATCAACAAGGCTTTTCTTAAGGCATATATGGTTTATATAGTTAAAACTTCTCAGTGTGTCAGGGCTCCAGTCAGGTTTGAAGTGAGGTGAATGGCGACTGCCGTCTTCTGAAATAGAATCTTCGTCAGAGTAGATGAAATCCGATTTCGGATATTTATTTATGACCTGTAGAATATCAAAAAGGGCGAAAGGTGAAAGTCTGTCTGAACTGTTAATGAATGTGACGAAAGAACCTTTACATAGCGAAAATGCTTCTTTAATGGTATGTGCTTTCTTTATTCTTTCGTCTCTGTAATCACCTGCATCATTGATAAGAATAAGTTCCCACCGGCCATAGGTCTGTGCTATGACTGATTCTATTGCAGGTAAAAGAGTGTCTGCAAAATTCAATCTGTCATTCCCGCGAAAGCGGGAAGCTGGCGTCATGCACAATGGATTCCCGCGAAAGCGGGAATGACAATAGCTGTTAATACTGGTTACTGATGGATCTGTACTGAAAGATTCTTTTTTATTTATAAGGGCGATAACGGTTATTACGGGAGACCAGGGGAGACATGTATCTTTCTGCTTCTCCAGTGCTTTTTTCCACGGTTCATTTTTTATAATCCATATACCATACGGATTATATTCCCCTTTATCTGCTTTGAGATTAATAAAAGATTCTAACTGTTCAGTTTTAAATTCCAGCAATTCTTCTACTTCATTCAGGTTGGCTCTTGTATTTAAAACATCTTTTATTTGAGGAATTATGTTTTTATCGAGTCTGCTACATAAGGTCTGAACGTTACTGTTTTCATCTCTGATTAAATAAGTCAGTTTCTGATTGATTTCTCTTTCACTATCAGCGGATAAACTGTTGATTTTATCAATAATTTCCGTGCATCTCTGAATATTCGTGTCATCAATACCCTGAATGTATTTTACAATCCTGGGCAGTCTCGGAATAATGGATAAAATCTCCAGGATTTTGCCGGCCACAGGGATTTTGAACAATTTGTTGAGTAAATATCTTTTTTTGAGTCCCAGTATTGTAACGTTTTTTTCTATTCCTTCAGGGGAATATCTCAGTTGTTCAATTAACTGCTGTTTGCTCATGTGGCCTCTCTGAAGAAGATGTAAACAGGTCTCTTTTTCCTCGGCAGAGGCTTCTCTTTTCAGTATGGCATTAAATGAGTATGTAATAAAATCTTCATAATTGTACTGTAGAAAATCTGAAATTATATATTCGTTCTTATAATAGAATTCAGGATGTCTCCGAAATTTTGTCAGAGAAATGTTATCCAGAGTCAGTAAAGACATTTCGTCCCGAAGGGGAGGTATTATTTTGATATTTTTTTTAATTCCTTCTTCGGAATATAACAGTTCTTCTATTATGTCTTTTTTATTCAGAGCCCCTCTCTGAAGATCTGCCAGGTAGCTTTTTAAACTTTCACTGTCCGGTTCCCTTTTAAGGATTTTTCTGTAGGCATTTATAATAAAATCTCTGTCTTCAAATTCTATAAAGTCAGATAAACAGTGAATAACATCGGAAGGATTTATTTCTTCCGGCTCTTTTACCTCCGGATACTGCCTGTTTTTTTTCGTCACTTCTTCTTTGATTTTTTTCATTATCATATCAACATTTATTTCGGAATTATCTAAATCTGACATCATTTTACTCCTGTTGTATCACTTTAAAATTTATGACTCTGAATACTAAATATCTTTGGTCTCCCGGGGCATCCACACGCTGTGCATCACATGAGAATTTAATAATATGTTTTCCCGGCGTAACAGTTATTTCTTTCGAATAGACTGTGCCGGCTGAATTAACCCTGATTGTATCTGTAAATAAATCACTGTCCAGCTTTAAACTGGAAAATTCTTCATAACCTGTACAGATAACCATCTCCAGTTTGATTTTTTTATTATCCTGTAATGTGCTCGTAATATATAAATCTCCTTCTGATGGACACCATCTCCAGTTCATAGTAGAATCTGCTTCAAAATGAAAAAATCCTTTACCCCATGATAAAAGTAGCGGGTGTAAGGCTTCATGCTGCTTTATCTGCCATTTCTGTTCCGTATATCTTTCTTTTAATTTTTTGCTATATTCTTCTATATTAAAAAATGCCAGTCTGTTATTATCACTTATCAGTGGTTTTGTGCCCAGAAGTGACGAGATTTTTGTCTCTATATCAGAACCGTTATCAGTGTATCCGTAACGATCTATATATATACCGCCGAAACCTGCACATGCAATGCTGTCCAGAAAATCCTCTGTCGGTTTTTCAGATATTGCTTTCTGCCATAAATCTCCTTCTCTTCCTTTCATTGCTCCATAACTCCATCTCAGGTTTTTAGAATGAATATACCCTCTGAAATGACTGTATTCTTTCATTTTATTTACAGGTGGCCATTCAGGATATGGCACATAGGGTAATTGGAATATCATGGTATTCTTCGATATAGAAGCCTCTATTTTATTAATGAAATTTCTATCGGTAATATATTCCGATTTTGTTCCGTTATAATCGGGAATAAAACTCAGGTTCGTCTGATCCAGAATACCTGTTGTGAGAATGAATGTTATAAATATATAAAAACCGATTTTTCTGCCTCTCGAATTTATAT
>CAYSLJ010000257.1:0-2451 GCA_964431735.1 uncultured Synergistia bacterium
TATAGATTTTTCGGAAGAGCCTCACACACCGGAAGGTATTTGATGACTTTTCGGGTAGGGTCTTAATGCGTGATATGTGACTTGACCTGAGACATTTAATATATATAAAATTACCTGTCATTTTTAAACACAATCTACACATTACGATTTTTATATAAATATTTGACTTTTATGTTATAATATTAGTAAATATTTTAAAGGAGGTACTTGTATGGATCCATGGTCTAATATGTGTGGCATATTTTTTGCCATAGTTTTTCTGGGAGCCATAGGTCTGGCTGTATTTTTAAATTTTGTGCCTGTTCATCTTTATATCACGGCATGGGCTGCAGGAGTGGATGTCGGTCTGGGTCATCTTGTAGGTATGAGGTTTCGAAATGTTCCCCCTGATAAAATAATATTTCCTCTTATTATGGCATCTCAGGCAGGCATATATATGCCTATAAGGGAACTGGAAGATCATTTTCTCGCAGGAGGAAGGGTAACCAATGTCGTAAATGCCGTAATTGCAGCTAATAAAGCAGGCATACCCCTGACGCTTGATAAGGCAAGAACAATCGATCTTGCAGGAAGAGATGTGCTGGAAGCTGTAAAAATGAGTGTAAATCCGAAAGTAATAAAGACACCTTTTATAGAAGCAGTAGCACAGGACGGAATACAACTTAAAGCAACATGTCGTATTACTGTAAGAGCCAATATAGAGAAACTCGTAGGTGGTGCCGGTGAAGAAACAGTACTTGCAAGAGTGGGAGAAGGTATTGTAACTGCTATAGGTTCTTCCCACAGTCACAAAGAAGTACTGGCAAATCCTGAAATAATATCCGAGGCAGTACAATCGAAAGGACTTGATGCAGGTACTGCTTTTGAGATATTATCAATAGATATTGCAGATGTAGATGTAGGAAGGAATATAGGTGCACAGCTTTCACTTGACAGAGCGAATGCAGACAAACAGATAGCACAGGCCAAGGCAGAGCAGAGAAGAGCTATGGCTGTGGCAAAAAGCCAGGAAATGAAAGCTCTTGTTGTTCAGGCCAGGGCAAAACAGGTCGAATCGGAAACAGAAGTACCTAAAGCTCTTGCAGATGCACTGAATACCGGAAGATTTTCCGTTATGGACTATTATGAAATGCAAAATATAATAGCAGATACTAAAATGAGAGAAACCATTGCTGGAATGAGCCAGGGAAAACAGTCAACTGTATAGAGAAAGGAGATACGATAATATGGGTATATTTATGGCCGTAATGCTGTTTATACTGTTTATGATAGGTGTAATTATATTATATTTTGTCCCCATACCTACATGGATAAAAGCCGTTTCTGCAGGTGTACATGTGAGCCTGGGTGATTTCATTGGAATGAGGCTCAGGAATGTTTCACCTGATAAAATAATAGATCAATTCATCATGTTACAGCGTGCAGGTATTCATATAAAAAGGCAGGAACTTGAAGCGCATTATCTGGCAGGCGGTAACATAGCTGCCGTATCTCTGGCTCTTATAGAAGCCCATAAGGCAGGTATACCTCTTAATTTTGCCCAGGCAGCTGCTATTGATCTGGCAGGAAGAAATGTGCTGGAAGCAGTGAGCATGAGCATAAATCCGAAGGTTATAAAAACACCTCTTATAGAAGCAGTCGCAAAAGACGGCATACAGATGAGAGCTACAGCAAGGATTACTGTAAGGGCAAATATTGAAAAACTTATAGGCGGAGCAGGTGAAGAAACAGTAATAGCAAGAGTTGGAGAAGGTGTTGTAACTACAATAGGATCTGCAGAAAGTCATAAAAAGGTTCTGGAAAATCCCAATATGATTACTCAGAATGTACTCAGACGTGGTCTTGACAGAGGGACTGCTTTTGAAATACTTTCCATAGATATAGCAGATGTGGATATAGGGAGAAATATAGGTGCTCAGATACAGATAGAACAGGCCAATGCAGATAAACTTATAGCACAGGCCCAGGCAGAAACAAGAAGAGCCGATGCCATAGCAACAGAAGAAGAAATGAAGGCCCGTGTGGAAGAAATGAGGGCAAAGGTTATAGAGGCAGAATGTCTGGTACCTTTAGGACTTGCCAATGCACTCAGAGAGGGAAGACTTGGCCTTGGTAACAGTAAACCGACATCACACCTGCCCGGTAAATCTTCTACCGGACAGCTGACAACTTCTTATAGACCGGAATAGAGAGGGTTTTACAGTGGTTAAATGTACGAAATGTTACGCCATTAATAAACCGGAAGCAAAATTCTGCGGTTCCTGCGGTCAAACCCTTGTACCGTCAGGCCAGAGTTCAGCTTCCAGACCTGTTTACGCCCCTCCGGTAAGACCTGTTTACAATCCTCCTGTGAGAGATAATAAACCTTCTTACAATCTTCCTGTTAAAGTCGGTCATCCTTCAATGCCTTCCAGAGTGACAATGACTCCTTCAATGCCTTCCAGAGTGACA
>CAYSLJ010000257.1:2551-6328 GCA_964431735.1 uncultured Synergistia bacterium
TCCTTCAATGCCTTCCAGAGTGACAATGACTCCTTCAATGCCTTCCAGAGTGACATTACCTGCCCCTTCTATAGAACCTAAAAAGTGGTCAACAGACGAAGAAGAGGAAGAATTTGCATTGACTGCTATAGATGAACCGGCATTCCCGGCAGATAAAGATGACAGTGATGCCTTTGATGCCTTTGAAGAAGATAACAGTGATGCCTATCATCTTACGGAAGATTTTAAAAAAGAAGGTTTATCTTCCGAAGTGAGAGATGAAAGACAGGTCATAGATACAAGAGGTTCTGACATAAATGTATTGAGCAGATTTTTTTCAGGTGAGAGAAATTTAATGGACATGTTTATAATACAGGAGATAATGACTCCTCCGAAATTTAAGAGGAGAATATCCTGAAATCTTTATAAAAAATAAGGGGCACCCTCGTGCCCCTTATTTTTTATAAAGATTTTATTTTTCTTTGAGCTGTTTCATAGCAACACTTAAACTGATTCTTAACCTGTTTAAGGAGCCTGCCAGATTGGTAATTTCTTTAAAGCTTTCTGTCTTGATTTCCTGTTCTATATTCTCTCCAAGACTTAATCCGTCAGCCTGTTTTGTAATTACAGTCAGAGGTTTTGTAATAGCAATGGCCAGAAAGATAGACATTAAAATACCAAAAATCAAAATAATAAGTCCTATCAGTATGGAGTTATAGAGTAATGAATTCAATTTTTGTTTCAGAAAGCCTAAAGATATATCCGCTCCTAGAACATATTCAGCTCCCTTTGATGTTTTCATCGGTATAAATATGGAACGAACAGTTGCAAATTCGTCAGTATATTCATCAAAAACAATTTCCTTCGTTTTAAATGCCTTTTTCAATCCTTCACTTGGTTCTTTATATAAATCAAAATATTTACTGTACGTGTTATTTTTATATTCTGCCTCTGTAGCATTTGAAGATGTAAAATATATGTCTTTACCATTACTGACCATAGTATAAACATAGAGGAGATTACTCTTTGTTGCAAAATCAGATAGGACGTCAACAATTTTAAGATATTCTTCTTGAGATATGGAATTTTTATCTTTTACTCTATCATGATATGCTTCTGTGAGAATCAAATTAGTGGCATAAGCTCCTTCTTTCAATGAATTATCTATTCCGTTTATTACCAGTCTTTTTGTATCTGAATAGTGGTACATTGTATAAAATATAGAGGTTAAAATGAAAAACATGGATGTTGCACATACGAGAGCAAAATTAATACTGATTTTTTTTAGCATAAATATTTTTTTCTCCTTTACATAAAGCAAATATATTTCATAAGTTGTTATGAAACTGAATACAGGGTAACAGAATTTATTATAACATGAATATATAAAAAATCAATAATATTATTTAGCATGTCTTATATTATCAGAGCCTTTTTAAGGAGGAACTTTCTGGTATGTTGTCGAATAGCGAAATGTATTCAAATTTTTATGATTCAGGAGGAAAAAATGAAAAGATTTCTTATTCCGCTATTATCTTTATTAATTCTTATTATTCCTTTATCTGCCATGGCAGATCCTTTTTCCGATGTTCCGTCCGAACACTGGGCCTATGATGCAGTAAATATGCTGGAAGAAAAAGGTCTCGTAGAAGGTTATCCCGATGGCCTGTTTAAAGGAGACAGACCTGTGACCCGTTATGAAATGGCTATGGTTGTAGCCAGAGTAATAGCAAAATTAGAACAGGTTCAGGCTTCTATTCCTCAAATGCCTGATCTGTCTGTATATGCTACAAAAGAAGATCTGGAAGTAATAAATAAACTTGCAAAGGAATTCAAAGGAGAACTGGACGGTCTTGGCGTGAGAGTTGCAAACATAGAGGATAGCCTGGGCCGTATAAGCAGCAGAGTGGAAGAACTGGAAAGAGTTTTTGTAACAGGAGATATTACGTCCGTAGCAAGTACTGTAGGTTATACTAAATATAATGTTTTAGGTTCTCCCAGTACAGATTATATCGCATATGAAGATTACGGCGGTTATCTTCTTACAGAAGGGGCTGCTGTTACTACCAGACTTAACCTGGATGTAGGTGTAAATATAGATGAACATGTAACAGCAGGAGGAACCTTTACAGGTTTCAGCGCCTTCGGTGATGCCGACGTAGCCTATTCGTGGGGTGTATTACCTCCTTATAATGCTGCCGGTATCAGTGCTTTCAATGCAAATGATAATATATATAATGTCGGTGTTAATTATCAGGCCAATCTGAATAAGCTCTGGTTTAAAACAGACGGAGACTGGAAAATAGACGGAACCTTCGGTGAATATCAGCCCGAAAAAATTTCATCTCTTATTTATTACGGTATAGTTGCTCCTGCTTACTGGGGGCCGGCTACTATGCCTGTAAATGGTATCAATATAAAGGGAACTCTATATGAAAACTACAAATTCGAACTGATTGAAGCAGATGATCTTACATGGCTGGATTACGGGCCTTTACCACTTTATTCAGGTTATAACCCTTTTGACCTGTATACGTCTGATTACTATAAATTTAACGGATTTCACAATAGAATGTACGGAGCTCTCGGAGGATATGAGAATGACAGGCTGGATTTTGACGCCACTTATCTGCGCATATATGAAGATTACGCTTCAAACCCCGGCATTGATATGATACCGAGAGACGAAATATTGTTCGGTATAAGAGGGAGTTATAAAATACTGGAAGAAGATAAACTTAAACTTTTCGGAGAATTTAACCAGAGCTGGTTTGACTATAATCTTTTAGACAGTGCAGAACCACGACGAAGCGGTAATCTCCTGGTACTGGGTGGAGAAGGCACATGGGAGTCACTGGATTATAAAGCCCAGTTCTTACGTATAGAAGGTAATTATGAACCGTTTAATTTCCACAAAATCTTTGAATTTATGAGCACTGAATGCTGTAATATAGGTGAAAGTGTTTATATACCATCTCTGTACCGTCCTAACAGAATAGGATTTAATATGAATCTTCAATATAATTTTGCCGAAGAAAAAGGAGCAATATTCGGAGGTCTCACCTATGCAAGCCAGATTGACCCGACTCTGGATACAGATCCTGTGACAACTATCGGTTCCTCCTATGGTTTCCAGGATCATTCTTTCCTTAATAATTCAACAGATAAAGGAAAAGAGTTTTTCTACGATATAGGCGGTTCATACCAGATCACGGATAAGGCCTATGTGGAAGGCCATTATTTTGGCTTTAATTTTAAAAGAGATTATGCAACCTATAAACATGATCAGACAAGGCATTATCTCCATGTAGCAGGAAGTTATAATATTACAGACGAATTTAAAGTAACAGGTCTTTATGAGATGGTAAAGGTCACCGGTATAGATGATAACGGTTTTGATACTGATGGACTCCTTCATATACCGGGTGTGTCTATGAGTTATGATTTCAGTGAAAACGCATCTGTAGGTGTGGATTACAGATGCTATAACGGGGATTCTAATTCTAATTCAGAACCTGTTGTTAATTATAATGCAAACAGAGTATCTACATGGATGAAACTTGCTTTCTGACCGGGATTGGGGGATTTCAGGGATGAGGGTATGAATAGCAGTTCGTTTGAAGGGCTGATATATAAGGGATGAGGGTATAAAAAGCAGTGAGTGGAACATCGTTCCACTCACTGCTTCTTTTATGAACGGGGTTACAACGAAGAATAAGGGACTGTAAGAAGATAACCCTGGCAAATTGTTAGAACGGTTATCATCCTCGCGTCACGATATAGACGTAAATATGATTG
>CAYSLJ010000258.1:0-6315 GCA_964431735.1 uncultured Synergistia bacterium
CAAATTTCTTTTTCCCTTGTATGTAAAATCACCTGTCATTTTTAAACGCAATTGTAATATATGGGAATATTCATTTAGAACTTTAAAATTTACCCGGTACTATGATATAATAACTTGTAAAACTAATCAATAGATCAAAAGGATTAAAATGAATCAAGAACTTACCGTATTAATTATTGATGATTGTGAAGATGATGCCATACTTCTGGCACGGGAAATTTCTCGTGCCGGTTATAAAGTGAACTTTGAATATGTTTCTTCTCTGACTTCTCTGGAAAAAGCTCTTGAGAGCAACAGATGGGACATTATTATTTCAGACTATTCTTTACCGGGCTTTAACGGCCTTTCTGTTTTAAATATGATAAAAGAAAAAGGATATGACATTCCTTTTATAATGGTTTCCGGCACTATAGGAGAAAATCTGGCAGTAGAGATCATGAAATCCGGTGCCAATGATTATGTTATGAAAGATAATCTGACCAGACTCGTTCCTGCTATAAAACGTGAATTACGTGAGGCAGAAATAAGAAGAGAAAAAAAACTTGCAGAAGAAGCTTTAAGGAAATCGGAAGAACGATATCGTATTCTCTTTGAACATGCCAATGAAGGCATTTTAGTTCTCAAGAATGAAAAAATTATATTTGCAAACCCTAAATTCCTTGAAACCACGGGATATGCCGGAAATATAAAAGAAATAGCAAAAAAATCCTTTATCGAATTTATTCATAAAGATGATAGAGACATTGTAATGAATTACCATTACAAACGTTTAAAAGGAGAAAAAGTACCTGATAATTATACCTTCAGATTTTATGACAGAGAGGGAAAAATAAGGCATGTACAGCTCAGCGGTGCAATAATTTACTGGGATGGCGAAGCAGCTGTGCTTGCATTTCTGAATGATATTACAGAAAAAAAGCTCCGGGAAGAAGAACTTCTTAAGATTGAAAAACTTGAATCCCTGGGGCTACTGGCAGGTGGTATTGCCCATGATTTCAATAATATACTTGCCTCCGTTCTGGCCAGTATCAGTATCGGAAGAGTAATGCTAGAAAATGATGAAAAAGATAAGCTTTTTGAGATACTTGCCAATGTGGAAAAAGCATCCTTGAGAGCAAAGGATCTCACATATCAATTACTTACCTTTGCCAAAGGAGGATTGCCTGTAAAGAAAACAGGTATTATATCTGATGTGATAAAAGAAGCTGCACATTTTGCTGTCATAGGTACTAAAAGCACATGTGAATTCTATTTTCCCGAAGATTTATTGCCTGTTTCTATTGATGAAGGACAGATAAGCCAGGTAATTCAGAATCTTGTTTTAAATGCCGAACAGTCCATGAACGGAGGAACCATATCAATTTCGGGAGAAAATACCTTGATTAATGAAAAAAATACATTTAACCTGGTGGCAGGGAAATATGTAAAGATATCTGTACATGATCACGGATGCGGTATAGAGGAAAAATATTTACAGAAGATATTTGATCCCTATTTCACTACAAAACCGAAAAGCTCCGGTCTGGGATTAACTATAGCCTATTCCATAATCAGAAATCATTCCGGCCATGTAGTGGCGGAATCGGTTACAGGTAAAGGAACAACTGTCACTTTCTTCCTTCCTGTGTCGGAAGATGTTCACATACCTGAACAATCTGATAAAGACAAAATTCTGGAAGGGAAAGGTAAAATTCTCGTCATGGACGATGATGAAATGTTACGGGAAGTACTTGAAATAATACTGGAAAGATTAAAATATGATTTTACCATGACAGAAGACGGAGAAGAAGCAATTAAATTATATAAGCAGGAAAAAGAGAAAGGAACTCCCTTCGATGCAGTAATAATAGATCTGACAATTCCCGGAGGGATGGGCGGGAAAGAAGCAATAGAAAAACTCAGGGAAATAGATCCCGATATTAAAGCCATAGTATCCAGCGGTTATTCCAGCGATCCCGTAATGGCAGATTATAAAAAATACGGCTTCAGTGCAGTTATTCTTAAACCCTATGGTATAGAAGAACTGAGTAAAACTCTCTATGATATAATCGTGATGCGTGATGCGTGATGCGTGATGCGTAATGCGTAATGCGTAATGCGTGATGCGTAATGCGTGATGCGTAATGCGTGATGCGTGAGCAGGGGCGTTTTATTAAACGCCCTGATGTGAAGGGTGAAGCGTGAGTTGTGCGTTGTGAGTCAGAAATAGCGAATAAATGAGTGATCAGTGAAAAAATTTTCATAGTCTCTCATAAACCCGTGACGGAATGTCTTTTCCTTCCTTTTTCATTAATTCCATATAGGTTTTATAATATTTTTTTGCTTTTTCTTTACTGCCGTCTTTATATAAAGCATCGGCAAGGTTAAGATAAGCAGGTGTTCTATCTGGAGAAAGCTTCAAAACATAGGTGAGCACAAAAATTGCATCTCCGGTCTTCCCTGCCTGTTCCATAAAAAACCCGTAATCATTTACAGCAGAAATAAAGTCATTATAGGTCATATATTTATTAAAATCGCTTTTTTCGTAATCTTTTTGCGAGTTAAATCTAAAAACCCATTTATCTCCCAGGACAGAAATGGCAGTCTTTATAACTTTCCAGCCATCATTACTGCCTTTTTTGTATTGTTCAAGCGCTTTCTTATGAGCACTTCTGAGGAATTTAACTTCCATTTCACAGATATCATAATAATGGCCCGGATAAAACATGTTATTAAGTTTTTCCGATGCTTTATCTATTTCACCGGCTGAAAGGAGATATTCTACTTCTTTTAAAGCTTCTGCCGAGGGGTCTTCCTGCCACTCCTTCACGATTAGAAGTTTTTCTGACTCCTTATCCCATCTGTAAGTTGCTCCGTAATAAAAAGCCGAATATGGCATCTGAGAGTAAATATGAATGAGTCCGTCTTCTTCATCATAAAAAATATCTGTTTTGGCTATATTCAATTCGCCGTTAAATTCTACTCTGCCGAAAGAGTGGAATATTCCATCTTTACCTCTCCCTGTAAGGATTATTTTTGTCCTGTCATCAGGCATGGTTATTATAAAAAGACTTTTTATACCGTCAGGCAGCCGGGAAGGAGGAAAATTCTGTATGTCCCTTATATCGGAAGAACCTGTTACTTTTATATGGTTGAGGACATCTTCCGATACAGGGTGTGAAGCCCTTGCAGGAATAGAAAGAAAGAGAAGAAGAATTAAGATAATAAATCTTTTCATAAAAATGTTCATTTGTTTGTCCTCCATTTACAGTTTATATCGTGACGCATAACGCGTAACGCGTAACGCGTGACGCGAGGCTAATATCGTGACGCGTAACGCGAGGCTAATAAGCGTTCGAATAATTTGCCAGAGTTATTTTCTTACAGTCCTTAATATAAAATATGCAAAATATATGCCATTAAATTCCTGTCATATGACTATTGTCACTCAAACCTGTCGAGTTTATATTTCGTATATTTGCCGGGAATAACCCAGCCTGAGAGTATGCTTTTCCAGTCGGTTTCTTTGTATTTAGAGAGTATATCTATAACTGTATTAACATCTTTAAGATAGCTTGTATTATACGCATCGACTACAAAGTCATGATATTTTTCCGTTCCCAGTTCTTTATAAATAATATACTGTATCCTGAACGTTTTATGATAAAAGAATCCGAATTTATCTTTTTCATATCTGAAATCCATACAGAGAGGTTCATCCTCCACGGAAGAAAGATCCGAGTAGAGTCCCCATTGTGTAAATATGTTTTCCCTGCTGACATATTTATCAGATAAAAGGCCGGAATCTTTTATAGCGACAGGGAGAAAGCTACAAATCCCTTCTATAAACCACTCTATTTCCACTTCACCCCATGACAGAAACCAGGAATGATTTATCTCATGATACAGGAGTCCCGGATTACCCGGTCCGGTAAGGTCATATTGGATGTCTATCTCTTCGCCTCTGTTATATCCTCCGACCCATTCGCCTGAAGGTGAACATACCTTTTCTCCTCCGTTTATGATAAATCCTTCATGAGGAAAGGTCCATCCGAGATAATTCTCCACGGCAGGTATATAGGCACAGGTACCTGCCATGATAAAATCTGCCCAGTCTTCGTGCCCCTTATCGTAGCGGATTTTAATCTCTGTAATAATATAATTGAAGGTTACTTTTTTAACCTTCTCTTTTTTTTCTGTGGCAAAACAGGTGCTTTCTATCCCAAAAAATAATATCATGACCCAGATAAAGATAAAAACTCTGTTACATGAAAACATATAATACCTCCCTGTTGCATATGCAATCTGAATATAATTATAACACAGTTAGCAACAGGAGTGACACAGTGATAACATAATTAGAAAATGGCGTCAAATAACTTCTCAGGCACCATCTATTCATATTTACTTACAAATTTAGTGTACTGTTTTAAATATAAAAGTTCAACTGTTCCGGGAGGCCCATTACGCTGTTTGCCTAACTCCTGGAATCTACTATTTGTTTATAGATTTATTTACCAAGAGCTTTTAAAATTTTTTCTTTATTACTTTTTGCATCGGCATTATTAGGGTCAATCTGTGTTACTCTTTCAAAACATTGGATAGCTTCTTCATATTTTTCAAGGTTGTATAAAACATATCCCCTGTTATACCATGCTTCAACATATTCAGGGTCAATTTGTATTGTTTTATCATAACATTTGATAGCTTCTTCATTTTTCTCCATGCGAGTCAAGAAAAATCCCTTGTTATACCATGCACTAACATATTCAGGGTCAAGTTCTATTACTTTATCAAAACATTTAATAGCTTCTTCGTATTTATTCTGCCTATATAAATTAACTCCCCTTTTATACCATGCACCAACATATTCAGGGTCAAATTCTATTACTTTATCAAAACATTTAATAGCTTCTTCATTTTTCTCCAAATAACCTAAAGTAACTCCCCTGTTATACCATGCATCAACATATTCAGGGTCAAGTTCTATTACTTTATCAAAACATTTAATAGCTTCTTCGTATTTATTCTGCCTATATAAATTAACTCCCCTTTTATACCATGCACCAACATATTCAGGGTCAAATTCTATTACTTTATCAAAACATTTAATAGCTTCTTCATTTTTCTCCAAATAACCTAAAGTAACTCCCCTGTTATACCATGCATCAACATATTCAGGGTCAAGTTCTATTACTTTATCAAAACATTTAATAGCTTCTTCGTATTTATTCTGACTACCTAGATTAACTCCCCTGTTATACCATGCAGCAAAATATTTAGGGTTAATTTTTATTGCTTTATCATAACACTTAATAGCTTCTTCATATTTTCCAAGCTTGTATAAATCGTTTCCTTTGTTATACCATTTATCTGCAGATTCATACACATTACATGAACAGACTATTAACATTAAGAATAAAATTGTTATAACTATTTGTATCTTTAAAACCATGATAAATATCCTCCTCTATCAAGTTACTTTGTAATTCTCTCAGGGAAATAGTAAGTCCTGCTTAGCCCCAGAATTTTCACCATGGCTTCCGAGCAAGTTCCACCTCTTTCTTCCAGGCTTCGGCAATATCAATTAGATAAAATAATAGAAAATATTATCAGTCATTATCCAGATATAATAGAAAGAAGGTTATAAGAATGTTGAAAGGTCAAAGAACTGGTATAGATAAACTACAAAAATCTACAAATAACACTTAAAATTCAGTTGATTCTGTAGTGAAATTATCTTATGATGTACTCAGTTGGAGAATTTGCGAAAAAGATAGGTAAAAGTGTTCAGACTTTAAGAGACTGGGAAAAAAAAGGCATATTAATCCCTGCTTATAAGACAAAAGGTCATCACAGAATGTACAGTGAAGACCAGTTAAATGAAATATTTCAACGGCAAAAACGGTCAGAAAGAATAAATATAGGGTATGGGAGAGTATCGGCAAAACACCAGAAAGAAGATTTAGAAAGACAGATAACATTATTAGAACTGTATCTTGCAAAACAGGGAAAGCCATTTAAAATTATATCAGATACAGGAAGTGGAAGAACTTACGATTTTACTCACTTTTTCACCTCCTTTATAGTTCTATATTATAGCAAAAAAATCTAGTAATTACAAGGGTTTTATTCACTTTTTAAGGTAGCTTTATTTGCAAAAAAAAGTTCTATATAATTAGAACGTTTTTGGCTTTTTATTGAGATTTGTAACCATTATATCTCTATGGCAAGATCAAGCAGTCAAACCTAAAGATTAATTGATTATCACCTGTCAAAACACTTCTATATTCTTTCACTTTATGATAAAATAAAATTATGAAGAAAAAGAAAGTA
>CAYSLJ010000259.1:0-6270 GCA_964431735.1 uncultured Synergistia bacterium
TGCTTTCACTTCAGCCGTTTTTTCTTCTGCTTTCACTTCAGCCGTTTTTTCTTCTGCTTTCACTTCAGCCGTTTTTTCTTCTACTTTCACTTCAGCCGTTTTTTCTTCTTTCGGTGTTTCTATATATTCATCTTCTTTAATTCCAAATAATTTATTAAGTTGTTCTTTTACAGCCGAAAAGAATCTGGAAATATGATCTATAACAGATAATGTTTCTGTGCTTTCCTCTTCTTCTTCCTCTTCTTCCTCTTCTTCCAATACCTTTTCAGAAATTTCGCTTACTATTTCATCAGGCATTTCTATTACCTTTACAGGTTTAACTTCTTCTTTAACCTCCGACCGATCTATTACTATTTTAACTTCTTCTTTATCTTCTTTTATAATTTTCTTTTCAATTATTTCTCCGAGAGCAGCAGGTGCTAGGTCATCAATTTGCTTTTTTACTGTTTCAATATCAGGTCTTTCTTCAAATTTTAAATTAAGACATTGAGATATTATGGTTTCTACCTTTGATGATAATCCTTTTCTATAGTCATGGATACTGAAAAATTCATACGGTTTTTCTTCTGGATTTATAGCTGTAAGCAGAGAATACATGGTAACACCGAGGGAAAATATATCTGATTTTGTATTGGTGAAATCTATCCCTTTCTGTTCAGGAGAAGAGTAACCCAGTGTTCCCCTGTATATGTCTTTGCCTTCAGAGTCTGTTTCAAAAGCTTTCGAAAGGCCGAAATTAATTAATTTGAGTTCATTATTACCTGTTATCATAATATTAGAAGGCTTAAGATCTCCTACACTTATGGGGAAAGGTTTTCTATTATGGAGATAAGAAAGAACATCACATAAATGTTTTATTACTGTCAGTATAAATTCCGGTGGTATAAGTCCTTCTTTCCTGTAGTAACTGTCCATAATTTTATCCAGTGTATCACCATGAATAAATTCCATTACTGCCAGAAAACGGGACGTTTTATTATCCATGTTTATATCATAGAAGTAATCTGTTATATTAACTACACCTGGATGTTGTGCGTCTTCAAGAAAAGATACCATTCTCTTTAATCTATTCATTACATCTTTAATGGCAGTAGGAGGACTGTCTTCCGGTGCTTTATATTGTATTTCTTTAATAGCTTTAGTAGCTTTTGCAATGTTTTTTTCCCCTAAATCTATTACTTCATATACTGCTCCATAACAGTCTTCTTGAATTATTTTTGATATTTGATAGGAACTCTTTTCACTTTTTAATATGGTTTTTTCCGGTAAAATATTTACTATTTGTTTTAAATCAGATTTTTTCTTGTAACCGGCAAATTTAATATCTTTCCAGTTTTCTTTCAAACCTTTTTCTATCTTTTCTGACTTTTCTGCAGTTTCTTTCTGTATTCCGCCTGTTATGACCGGTCCGGGCAATTTCCCTGCTGATTTTATTTCATCTATTTTTTGAGTGGCAATAGATGCTTTTGTATCAACTTTTTTTCCTAAGACTTCAAGAGCTGCTTCAGGTGAGAGTTTTTTAGTGTAAACTTTTGGAGGTTCTTTTTCTTCCATTGCCTTTCTTTTTATAACTTCTTCTGCAGTTTCTTTTTCCAGTTTTGTAGTAGCAGATTTCTTTACACGAACCTTCGCAGGGATTCTTCTATGAACAGATTTTTTACTTTCCGGTATTTTTACTTCTTCTTTTGATGCCATTACAGCCGGTATTTTTACTTCTTCTTTTGCTGTCGTTACAGCCGGTGTTTTTATTTCTCCTTTTGGTGTGAGAAGGGTTGTTATCTTTGTTTCTTCTTTTGGTGTGAGAAGGGTTGTTATCTTTGTTTCTTCTTTACTCTCCAGTGGTTTTGTTATCTTTATTTCTTCTGGTTCATCTTTTATAAATAAACTTCCCTGTTCTCTGAGTTCCTGTTTTGATACAAGCTTTTTTGTAAAACCTCTATCTTCTTTTGGTGTTTCATCTTTCATAATAAGGCTTTCCTGTTCTCTGAGTTCCTGTTTTGATACGAGTTTTTTCGTAAAGCCTCTATCTTCTCTGGGAATCTCACCTTTTTTAACTAATTGACTTGCTATATTTGTAGGAAGTTTTTGAGTTGAAGCTTTTTTGACTTTTATTTTTCTTATAATTCTTCTTTTCTGGCTGTCTCCTTCTCCCTGACTTTCTCCACCAAATATAAAATCTTCTGGTTGATTGTTTTTATTTGAAAAATCAGACATAACAATCTCCTTTTTATTTTATTTTTTTTAATTATACCATTTAATATATTTTCACGCAAGAATTATTACTATTTAAGCTGTTCCAGCAATTTTTTTACTGTTCCCGCATTGTCTCCATCAGGTTCCAGTTCAAGATATTTTTTTAGTGATTTAGATGCTTCTTCTCTTTTATTTAAATTGAATTCTGATATACCGATAAGCAAATAAAGTTTTGCCTTATCAGGCATATATTCAAGCCCTTTTTTAGCATTATTAATGGTTTCTGCATAATCTCCCATTGCATAACACAGATCTGTGAGAACCATATACACCTCTCCGTATCCCGGTTTATATTCCAGTGCTTTCATTAAATAAGTTCTGGCTTTCCCTTTATCTGACGGATAATAAGCTATACCCAGCCCATAATATGCTTCAGGATTGGAAGGATTTATAGATATAGCTTTCTCGAAATTTTTTATGGCTTCATTATAATTTTTGTTCTGTAAATTTTTTAATCCGTCCATAACTGCTCTGCCATCTTCCTGTGATGTAACAGTTCCGGGACCTTTATCAATAATTGAGAGCCATTTCCTTGCAGTGTTAGTATTTTCACCTTCAGGATATTTTAACACATATTCTTCAAAAATTTCTTTTGCTTTTTCGCTCTTTCCTGATGCATAAAAGGCTTCACCCAGATAAATATAACATTCTTCGTTTTCAGGCAATAATTTCTTTGCATTTTCAAGATAGGCTATTGCTTTGCTATAGTTTTTTTGTGACGTATACAGATTTCCAAGGTATAGATAAGAATGTCCGAAATCAGGATTGAATTTAATGGATTTTTCAAGGTTTGATATGGCATTGGTACTGTCTTCCTCCATATAAGTCAGACCGAGACCATAATAAGACATGGCTTCCTGTGTGGATAGATTAATAACTTTTTTAAATTCTTCTCTAGATTCTTTGTTTTTATCCGAATGTAAATAGAGAAACCCTTTTTTTAGATGATCTTTTATTTGCTGTTCTCTGTAGGCTTTATTTAATACATTGAAAAGTAGCAGACCGACTACAAGCAGTAAACTTATGGTTATAACACTGATAATAGTTTTCTTCTGCTGTACTCTGGATTGAAGTTCTCTTTCTGCTTCTCTCCATTCTATGAGATAATTCGGAGCTATACATTCTATAGAGATAATTGCTTCTTCCTTTATTGATTGTTCAGGTTCGTAATTCATAATTTTTTTTAGTGGTTCAAGAGCTCTTTCGTCCTTTATTTTACCAAGAGCCATAATAGCTCTCAGACGAACTTCATCGGACGGATCATCAAGTGCCAGTATGAGAGGACCTGTAAAGGTTTTATCTGAATATAAACCCATTGCCTGTGCTGCAGCAGCTTTTACCTGAGAGTTGCTATCATTGATTAAAATTTCTTTCATTGTCTCTTCTATTTTAGAATCCAGTTTAAATCCTGCCAGGGCTTCTACTACACTCTTTCTGATCTCCCATTCCTGTTCTTTTTTCAATATACTGAGCAATGGCCTGGCAGCTTTTTCTGTTTTAAATTCACCTATAGTTTTAATTGCAAATTTTCTGATATTTTTATCAGGAATATTTAACTGTAATATCATAAGATCAAGTTTATCTGCTTCTTCTGTTACAGGTAAGGCTACTTTGATTCCTCCCGTAAGAGCTTTTTTCATTTCCAGCGCAGAAACAAAACGTTCTCCAGGTTTAAGTCTTACGCTTGTCATTATTATTGCATTTAGTTCTTCTGTAATATCAGGCCTTTCTTTTAAGACTGATTGAAAATTAAATGGTATTGGCTGCACACCTGTGAGCAAATGATACATTGTTGCCCCCAGAGAATATATATCACTTCTTGCCTCAGGTCTTCCTCTGTACTGTTCTGGAGACATATATCCTATAGTGCCTATAGCTGTTTTGGTAAGGGATACATCTTCCTCTGCCTGTACTGTCCTGACTATGCCGAAGTCTATCAATATGGCTTTTCTGTCGAAATCTCTTATCATTATATTGGAAGGCTTTATATCTCTGTATATTATGGGAGGATTTCTTGTATGGAGATAATTCAAAACATCACATATCTGAATACTCCATTCCACTACATCTGCTTCATTAAGACCGGGGTTCCCATCTTCTGAAAGTATAGTGCTCAGATCCTTTCCTTCTATAAAGTCCATTACAAGATAATATCGTCCCCCTATTGAAAAATAATCACTTACAGAAGGCATATTAGAATGAGTTAATTCTGATAGTATCTTTGCTTCCATTTTAAATCTTGTAATTGCTTCCTGCTGTTCCTGCGGATTCATTGACAGATTTATCAATTCTTTTACCGCATATATTTTCCCGAGACTTACATGTTTTGTTTTATAAACAGAGCCCATACCTCCGCTTTTTATTTTCTGTATAATTTCGTATCTGTTGGCCAGTATAATACCGGGAGTCAGGGCTTTAAGCTCTGTTGGTACATCTTCACTTCCAAGAGATATTCCGCATTCACTGCAGAATTTTGCATCTTTCTTATTTTCTGCGCCACATTTAGGACAGTTATATATCATGATTAACCCTCCAGTGATCAGTTATTATAGTCGTGACGCGTAACGCGTAACGCGTAACGGGTGGTTTCGTAATGCGTGATGTGTGATACGTATTTGGTACCGGGCGAACATAGACACCACTACTACTCACTCTTCACCCTTCACTACTCATTATTCACGACTCACCACTCACTATTTATCCAAAGCCAAGAACATACATATCAGAAGTTGCAAAAGGTACGGAAAGGGATGCATTCATAAAATCACTCTGTATATAATCTTTATTTATTTTATGAAATATATCCAGGAGTTCTGCGTAATTTTTATTGGCATGTAATTTATACCAGTTAAAATGTTTTATTATTTCATGGAATACAAGCCCTCTGTCTATCAGCATTTTCTGTAATTTCCTGTGGTCATCTCCTGTTACAGTAGGGCATATACATGTATAAAGTCTGCTTTTTTTATTTTTTTTCATAGAAGAACATGCCGGATTTATAAACATTTCCGCTCCTTTTATATCCCATAATGGATCAAGCATAACTGCATCGAAATGATTTTCCAGTTCTTTCGGAAGACCATTTGCCAGATTTACATTATGTGTAATTATACCCATGTTTTTACTTTCTATAAAAGTAATAATTTCCCTGTCTATATCCAGCATATGTATTTCAAAATCAACAAGTGATTTTAAAGCAAGACAGCAGAAATCCCCGTCTCCTACAAATAAAACTTTTGTATCGGGAGAAAAGAAATCTCTTAGAATTAATTCTATCCTTCGAAAAGTAGTATCTTCCGTACATGGCTGCTGGCCGAAAATAGCTTTCAATCTGGGTCTCTTATTAAATATATCAAAATTTCTTTCCTTTTTTCTTCTTTCATAATAATCAAAAATTATAAAGTCCATGAGTATGACAGTAAGATTTTTTATAAATCTGGTTACATCACTGTCATATAAAAAATTCAGTTCTCTTGAGACTTTTACTATGGCTTTTTCTACAGGTTCTCTGTAATAAGAAGGCATTTTGCTGTATAGATTATTGAGATAGGCATAATTATTCAGGTAATATCTCTTATTATAAATTCGCTTCATTACAGCTTCAGTTAATGCTTCTGAAATTCTCTCTTTTTCATCATTCAATCTGTTTATGATTCTATTATATGTTTTTATGTCAATATCGGGCCAGTCAGATCTGTTGTCTATATTATTTATAACTTCCGTAATAAAAGTTTCTATTGTTTTTTTACCTTCCATTATTTTCTCCTTTTTTTTGTCTGAATCACGGATTGACATGGGATTATTGGATTTCACAGATTTATTCTTTTGTAAATCTATGTTATCTGTATTCTCATTCGTGACTAAATACCGCTCCAGATAAGTCATTATCCATTTCTAAAACCTGTCCCTGACCGGACTCTTCCGGAAAAGATATGATCATGTTGTGTGGCAAACTGGTTTTGCAGACTTTTAATATTTTGCGTCTATATAATTTATAACTCTCTTTTAATACGGCAT
>CAYSLJ010000260.1:0-6256 GCA_964431735.1 uncultured Synergistia bacterium
TTAGAAAAAAATCAACTCTGACTGTTTCTGAATAAATCCAGAAAACGATTTTCATATTCATTGAATAAATTCCATCTATCAAGTTCTTCTTTCAATTTACGGGCAAGAGTCCTATCTGATTGTGCTTTTTTGAATAATTCCTCTATATCCTGTATTACAGAATGAGGAATATAATGTTCATTTTCTGTTATATTAAGCTCATCTTCATGAGATTTAAGCTCATCTTCACGGGTATCTTCCTGTTCACCTTCCACTCTGGTCATTTTTTTGAGGTGTTCTTCAAGAACTGCAAAAGTTTCTTCAGATTTTTTTACGGCATATTCATATTCTACAAAATCAATCTGAAAACCAAGAAGCTTCTGCCATAATTTAGTAATAGCCATGGAAGCTTTCGGATTAGGAAAATTTATTGAATAAATAGGTATGGTAGCAAGAAAACATGCCCCATCTATATCTTTCAAAGATGAAAAGCCGAGAATTGTGCCATTAAGTCCTGCTACCTGCCCCTGTGTCAGTATAGTAATATTGTTTTCCAGAAGCCTGTCTCTGAAACCTGTTCTGTTTGCCACCACATAAATCTTTGTTTCTTCTCTGTAATGCATATGACGGACAAAAGCTGCACCTGTATAAATAGTATTTACACCAATAATATCTGTAATTACAAATAAATCTTCCATAACCTTTAAAGCAACCTGTCCTGAAAATTGATCTTCTGCTTCACATATAATAAAATCATAGTCTTTTGAATAAAAAAAATAGACCTTAGGTAATTTCGGAAAGGAAGCAACACCCTGTACTACTACAACTGAATTTACCAGTGTTAAATCATCTATTTCTATTTCGGCAAATAATTCAAAATTAAGGTGTCTTCTGATATAATCAACTGACTGTGTGGCAACTGCTCCCATGCCGGGCCATCCGGCAAGCATAACAGAAGCATGAAAATCAGGATTTATATGATATTTAATCATTCAGTACCTCCAGAACATGTATTTCATGTAAGAATATTATAACATAATTTTACTGTTAAGAGCAAATGAGAGAGTGAAAAGTGAAAAGTAAAAAAAACAGAATTTTACTTACCTTTCACTTTTCACTATTTTACAGGTTAAGTTCTTCCTGTAACTTATTTTTAATACTACTCCAGAGCCTGAAAGCTACAAATAATAAAAGTAACATGGTAAGAATAAAATTAACAGGAATCAATGTAACAGGATTAGAAGGAAGGGCTGACGTAGAAAGGGTTAAAAAAGGCGCATAGGCAAACCCCATTACAGGCCCTTTTAAATGGAAGAAAAACAATCTCTGTACCAGGATAAGAATATAATAAAAAACAGGTAATACCAGTAATAAAACAGCAACCCTTCCTATAGTTTTTCCCTGTGATACATGGGCAGAAGGAGAGGTTATAGAATTATACTGGCCTAAAAGACCGGCACAGATTACTATGGAAACACAAAAAACATAAACACCGAAAGCTCCTGACCATGTGATTACTCCTTTATAAACCCAGAAAGATAAGGCAAGAAAGCCAGTGGACATCTGCAATAATGGGATAAAAAGGGCTCCCATAAGTTTCCCGCTTATAATATCGGAAGGTTTGAGCTGTGTAAGCATAAGTAAATCCCAGGTAAGTTTATTTTTTTCAGTATTGTAAGTGGAACAGAGGAAAGAAGAAGATCGAAATACAAGATATACAATGAGAAGGAAAAGACCAAGATAAAAACCTGCAAAAAGAACATTACGATCACCGGCAAGTACATTATAATCGACTGACATTACAGGGGTTTGAAAGGTCTGATTATTTTCCGCAACTGTACCTGATGGCATAGATGAATTATTTATGGAAGAATTATTTGATGAATTATCTATCTGTAATACCTGATTACCACATTGATTATTAGATAGTCCGTTATGAGTATTAGCAGTCACTGAACTGTATGATAAAGGAAGAGCAATAGCTTCATATAAAATTACACGAAGACATCCATTCTCTTTATGACCGGGAAGGTTAAACACTTCTCCAATGTTATTTCTCACTGTTATACATGTGTTATTGGAAGGAAAACTCGGAATACTGTCATGTTCGGTCATATCATCAAAACGTGTTTCTACAGATGTTACCGTAGTATGATTATGTCTGATACCAAAATTAAACGCTTTAACTCCACTGCTCACACAGTAAAAATAAGGGGCAAGAAGGAGAATTACAAATACTAAAACTCCGGGAATAAACCCTGCCAGATCATGTCTGTAAGAAACTATTTCTTTCAGGAAAAGGGGGTTTTTAAAAATAGAAACAACATCTGAAATCCTGTCAGCAAGACTTCCTGATGCAAAGAAATCAAAATTTTTATTTCTGCCGTTCTGAGAAATTCGTTCACCTTTTTCAATTAACATGGCTGAAAAGTAAACTGAAAAAATACAGAAAAGAGGAGCTATAAATGGATATATATAAAGAGTATATTTCCAGAGACTCTTTTCCAGGGCACCGCCCATAAGAAGAACAAACATGGGAACGAAAGGATTAAGATTTGACAGCAATGGTATTGTAACAGGCCTTGCCAGTATGGCAGCTACAAGAGAGTCTAAAAGAGGCGTTACAGCAAGCCATACAAACCTTAAAACCCAGGACATCACTATGGCAGAAGATACACTGGAAGAATAAGCGGAAAGAAGTACAAGTCCACATACCATGGTAAGACCTGAAGAGATAGAAATAAATATTACAAAAAAAGAAGAGAAAAAAGCAGGTAATGAAAAACTCCATCCGAGTAAAAGTAAAAATGGCGAAGTTATTATAATAATCTTTGCCATTTCAACTAATTCGGGGACTATCTTCCCTGTAATAATTCCAACAGGCCCCATTGAAGTAAGGCGGAGGCCATCAAGGGTTTTCTTTTCTCTCTCTCCGACTATAGCAGTAGATGCAAATCTTCCCGGAATTACAACAACAAGTAAAACCTGAAGAAAACAGGCTATAGTAAACAATGTGCATGGACACAGGTCAGTTATAGACCTGAAAAATAAAAGAGCAATAAAGGGCACTGCCACACAGAACCATTTCAAGGGCTCATTATGGTCCATCCTTTTTCTCACACAGGAATAAATATAAAAGAGAGGATGATTATTCATTATGTTCACTCCTTTTTGATGTAATATCAAGATAGGCATGTTCAAGGGTCTTGTCTTCTATTACTACAGTTAAAACAGGTATTTCTGACATTATTAAATTTCTGGTCAATTCAGCCAGTCTGGCTCTTTCTTCTCTGAATTCAAATACTATATCAGGGCCGTCCCACACAGTACTGGATACTTCGGCCATAGATTTTAACAGTGATATGGCCTCTTCTCCCCTGTCATTTACTCTCAATCTCACCTTTATGAATTCATTCCTTGAGAGTAAATTCTCTGTTCTGTCAACGCAAACAAGTTTTCCTTTCTGCATGATACCTATACGGTCACAAATATCACTGAGATCACTCAGCACATGTGAAGAAATAAGTATTGTTACCCCTCTTCTTCTCAGGGATTTCAATATTTCCCTTAATTCAAGCCTGGCAAGCGGATCGAGTCCGCTTGCCGGTTCATCAAGGAGGAGCAGTTTGGGTCTGTGAAGCAATGCCCTGGCAAGGGCAAGTCTCTGTTTCATACCGCGGGAAAGACCGTCTACCGGTTTATCGGCAAGTTCTGTAATACCTACTATTTCCATCGTTTCTTCAATGAGATATCTATAAAGCTCTTTTTCCATACCATAGGCTCTTACAAAAAATTCCAGATATTCACATACAAGAAGTTCGTCATATACACCCAGTACATCAGGTGTATAACCTATAATCTTTCTGACAGACATCCTGTCATAAAGAGGAATACCGTCTATCATGGCAGAGCCATCATCCGGATTTAAAAGAGTGGCTAGGATTTTTAACAGAGTTGTTTTTCCAGCACCATTTGGGCCTACAAGCCCGAATATTTCCCCCCTGTTAAGAGTAAGGCTTACATTATCCACCGCCTTTACAGTAAAATAACTTTTTAAAATATTACTTGCTTCCAGTATAACAGACCGGCCGCCCCCATCATGGCAAAGAAACTGCATATCTTCTTTATTCAAAACCAGTTTATCTTCCATAATCTTTACCTCTTTCCCGGCAAAACCGGACAACTTTCACATCAC
The DNA here is from genome assembly GCA_964431735.1 of uncultured Synergistia bacterium. Taxonomy (GTDB): domain Bacteria; phylum Vulcanimicrobiota; class SpSt-956; order SpSt-956; family JAKJGF01; genus CALARM01. Next base: position 4,175 of record CAYSLJ010000260.1, read on the forward strand.
TTTTCATATATAGTCGCCAGGAGTGAAAATCTTATCCATAAATAATAAATAAATATCTCAAATACTAAATTAATAGTATAATACATTTTGTATTTTGTCAATACATATTACAGTAAAAAAATAATATTGTTACATATAAAAAATCAATTACCTAAACTTCTACCTCCAGGTAATCAGCACATGAAAATATTTCAAGTCCTTCCTGTGAAACAGATCTTTTTGCTTCATCAAGTATGGCATCAATCTGTTTATCTGTTGAGACAGGATCATGATGGGTAAGGCCCAGTTTTTTTACCCTGAGAGTTTCTGCAACCCTTACACAGTAATCAGGTGTACCATGGCCGTAACCTGCAGTCATTTTATCGTATTTCTCCCTGGAGTACTGGGCATCCATAACGAGTAAATCTGCACCACCTACATGTTCTTTAAGGGCAGATGGTATACCGTCTTCATTCTCATGATCCGTTAAAAAAACAAATTTTTTATGTGAAGGTTTTTCTTCAAATCTATATGACACAGTCTGTTCCGGGTGGCGTGATTTATGCATGGTAACAATCAGGCATTCTTCCAGCGGATATTTGCCTTTGCCGAGAGGGATAAAACCTGTTGTATCTACAAGTTTTTCATATTCATCTACATTAATAATCTTATACCCTTTCTGATGAAAAACTATTACCAGGGTTCTCGGGAATTCAAAATCTTTACAGGTTATATGGCTGCTTACTTCTTTATAATGTATGGGGAAATAAGGAGGTCTCATAAGATCTTCCAGCATTTTCCTTGGGCCAGTTCCTCCGTCAACCGGGCCAAATAATTTCAGATTTATATGCTTCATAAAAAGAATAGGTGAAAGAAATAGACCCTGAGTATGATCATGATGGTAATGGGTAAACATAATTACAACCTCTTTTATTCCGCCATGGCGAAGGATATCGTAACTCATAGGAACAAATCCTGTTCCACCGTCAATAGCAAGAACGAGATCTTTCGGTAAACATTCGGAATCAATCCTTAAACAGGTTGTATTACCGCCATATTTAACACTTTCAGGATTGGATATAGCCACAGAACCTCTTGTTCCATAAAATTTAATCTTCATAAACCAGTCCTTCTTTCATAAAATAAAATTGACCAGCTAAATACTGTACATTCTGTGATGACCTTTTGTCTTATAAGCAGGGATTAATATGCCTTTTTTTTCCCAGTCTCTTAAGGTCTGAATACTTTTACCTATCTTTTTCGCAAATTCTCCAACTGAATACATCATAAGATTATTTTATCATATAATCAACTGAATTTCATCTGAAAATAATTACATCATAGTTATAATTTATCCGGAAGAGTCCGGTCAGGGACAGGTTTTAGAAATGAATACTGACTTATCTGGAGCGGTAATAAGAGCGTTTTCGAAAAATCTATAATCATTTCTCATATAAATCCCTGAAATCTCGGTACGATTTTTGCAATAAATTTTATTATGCAGGAAAGAAAAGGGGGGATGAAGAATAAATTTCTTTAAGATATATTTTAAAATAGAAAGGGGATTATTATGAAAAAATGTTATTATGTAAGTTTTTGTATTCTGCTTATTGCTGTTTTATGTATTCAGGTTCCTTCCTATTCTGCTCCACAGGAAGCAAATGTATATGTAAACAAAGAACTTGTTACAACAGTTCCCGTAATCTACAAGGCCAATCAATATTATGCCCCTCTGTCCATACTTGAAGATGCCTTTTACATGGCAGTTTCTTACGATCCTTCCTTTCAACTGGCTGCGATTGAAGACACAGTCGAACAGGGAGATACTCAATATTCCTTAAATCATTACTGGTATGCAGTTCAGGTTGGAAATAATCTTTTTGTAAAAAACAGTCCGAAACAGGAAAAACTTAAAGTTACAACTCTGAAAGCAAATCAGACACCAATACTGATGAAGGGACAGGTATATGTTCCCATAAGCTTCTTCGGAGTCGTTGTAGCCCAGGCAACCTACGAAGATGGAGACATAGTATTTGATGTTCCTGAAAGGACTATGGATGAAAGAGAATACAGACAACAAAATACCATAGCAAGCGGAAAACA
>CAYSLJ010000261.1:0-6221 GCA_964431735.1 uncultured Synergistia bacterium
TCTTCCTCCCGTCACGCGTTACGCATTACGCGTCACGAGAGCATATATTTATTATTTATGCTCACCTCAGTAATTTTTAATAAGTTATGAAAGTAACTATATGAAAATCAATATCTTTTATGACATATATTTTTAAAAAAAATATTTTCAGTACTTGACATTTTTTAAAAATGAGTGATATATTATTTGTTAGAATAGTTTTTATTGAAACTGTATCATAAAGGAGGAGTTTGAAAATGGCAGACGCAATTGGAGCAGGTGGAATGGGGTCCGGTGCCCAGCAAATGTCAATGATTGGTTCACAGCAGTCAGATCAGCAGGCCGTGCAGACGCAGGCACAGACTATACAGCATGAAAGACAGAAACAGGAAATGGACAGGCTGAAGAACAAAGAGAGTTTGAGAGATCATCTTTCCAAACAGGCATCAAAGATACATGAAGGTAGAGGTAAAGTCGCTCAGAACCAGATAAAGGTCGGCGAAGCTCTGACAAGAGCAGGTTAATGTCATTTATGTAAAATAAAGAGCCCCAGGGCTCTTTATTTATTTCCAGGACTTTCACTAACATATCATTTATTTCTCAAAATAAACAATTCCTTTTCCTGTTTCTTTTTTTGCCTCCAGTATTATGCCCAGAAAATCCAGTATAATTCTTGCTGCCAGCTGGGCAGTTATTTCGGAATGATCATATTGAGGATTTACTTCTACCAGATCAAAACCAACAATATTTCCTTTTTTCGGGAGAGATTTTAAAAGTTTTTTTATTTGATGATAGTTAAATCCTCCCGGTTCATAAGTGCCTGTTCCGGGAGCTACGGAAGGATCCATTACATCAATATCTATTGTTACATAAATATTTTTACCGGACGGTATCCGGTTCAGTGTCCATTCTGCACCATTTTCTATAGCTTCTTCCGCAGTAATTATGTTCACACCATGTTTTTTTGCCTCTTCATAAACTGTAAAACCATTCTGGATCCCCCTTATACCTATTTGAGTTATTTTATTGATATTCTTTAATTCGGAAATTCTTCTTATAGGGCTTGCATGAGAATAGATAATTTCTCCGTCTTTTATTGCATCTTTAAAATCCAGATGTGTATCAAAATGAATTATATCAAGAGGGACATCTCCAAAAGATTTAACTATGGGAAAGGTAATGGAATGATCTCCACCTATAGCTACAGGGAATACATTTCCTTTTATGATTTCCTTGAAACCTTCATATATGATATCCATATTTTCATCTACTGTACCGGGGCCGGGAAGTATGTCGCCGTAATCAATCATTTTAACATGGTCAAGTGAAATTTTTTTTGACTCTATATCAAAGAATTTATCATTAAACATGTAGGCAGTACCATAGGTACGGGAAGCTGCTCTTATTGATTTTGTACCATAGGAAGCACCGGAGCATGTTACCTGATCCATAGGTACACCTGTAAATGCTATGTCCACTCCTGTTAAGTCCCTCGTATGGGGAAGTTTGCAAAATGTCGAAATACCTAAAAACCTTATTTCATAATTGTCCATTATTTTTTCTCCTTTATTATACTCGACTCGGACCATTTTATTCAGGATTTAAATCAAAGCCTTATAAAAAGATATTTTCTTGAGTTCACGTTCTGTGTGTCAGGTATCAGGTTTTGGGTTTTCTTAACCCGACACCAGGCACTCTTAACCTCAAAAAAATGAAATTTCCTATGTAATCCAGTAAAAAAATAGAACAGGTCTGCCTGCAAATTATACTTTACTTATTTATTTCTGTGTTATATCAAGGTTTTTTAGAGTAACCTTATGGGGCGACTCTAATTGGCCAGAGTCAGAGTGAAAGTAATTATAATTATATGTTAATGCCAGTAGAAGGTCAAGGAAAGAGGATTTTTTTTATGACCATAGAATTTATTATGAATATGTTGTTCTAGAAAATGAAAGGTTTGTTGTTATGGAAATATCCAGAATAATTTATGATCAGCTCTTAAAATCTGAATATAAGGCACTGGCTCTTAAAAAATCTTTAGAGATTGAATTTGCTAAAAGTCAATTAAATAATGATGAGTCTGTTGCACCGTCTTTCCCGTTAATCATAAAAGAGAAACAGTATAAAGAATTAAAGAAAACTTCTGAAATGTTATGTACTATTATGGATAAAACCATAGGATTGATAATCGATAAACAGAACACAGGCACATACATAAGAACCTACAAGTCTCTCTGGGATGTTATCAAAAAAGAAGATACTGTTAACTCCAATAATATAATATTTGCTAAAATAAGCGGAGTATATGATAAACATGATACTATAAGATATTACGAGTTCAGTTCCGAACCTTCTGAGCTTTTACTTGCAGAAGAAATTCTGGAAATATACGATAATGTTCAGGAATTGTCGGAAAGTCTGAAAAAAATTAATTTTTCTTTTTCCAATAAGTCATGGAAAAGTTTTGCGGGATTTCTTAAGACATGTCATGAAAAAATTGATTTTAATAATAAGAAAGATGGTATAGCAATAATTTCTTTTCACGAAAATTATGGAGATAGAATATATTATAAATATTTAACCAATAATGGCTTCAATGTATGCATGGCAGAACCTGAAAATTTTACTTTTAATGGGAAAGAGCTTATATACCGGGATTTAAAGATTAAACTTGTTATCTTTCCTCAGCCTTTAAAGAATATTACTTATTTCAATACTGATTTGAAACATGTTATAGATGCCTTTATCGGAGGTAAGGTTTTTATAATTGATACGTTCAGGTCTCTTCTTGCATCTGAAAAATCCCTCTTTGCTTTAATTTCAGACAGAAAAAATCACTCTTTTTATAATGATAGAGAAGTAAAATTCATAAAAAAACATATTCCCTGGACAAGGATTGTAAGACATGAATGTACAACTGATATAGAAGGAAATGAAGTTGATTTAATAGATTATATAATTGCCAATCAGGACAGGCTTGTTTTAAAAAAATCCGGTGATATCAGGGGTGATCATTTAGGACCTGCATGGGATATGAATCCTATGGACTGGAAGACTCTTGTATCCTGGATTTTATCCTCTAAAGAACTCTGGGTTGCACAGGAAAAAATTGAATTTAATTCTTCTGAAAGGTATGCCATTGGCGATGACTGTATAAAATTAAAGAAAATTTTCTGGTGTGTACATCCTTATATATTCAACGGTAAATTTCAGACATGTTACGGAAAAACGTCTGATGAACCTGTAGTCAATACAGATGCAACAGAAACGTTAGTCGGATTTATATGATTGACGTGACTGGTAACGCGTAACTCGTCACGGGAGATTCTATTTTCTTTAAGGGATTGTAAGAAAATAACCCTGGCAAATTTTTAGAACGGTTATCATCCTCGCGTCACGCGTTACGCGTTACGCGTCACGATATAGACGTAAATATGATTGGGTTATTTCTTGACAACCCCTAATATCATCCATATCGATTTCTTAATAATAATTGGCTATTATGTAAATTACCGGCACTGATAGAAATTTTATCTTTTACACGTCACGCGTCACGCGTCACGACGAAAGGGAGGACTTTAAAAATGAGTAAAACCGATAAGAAAAAAACTGAAAAAAAGGCCACTTCTGATAAAAAGCAGACAGGGAGAGAAAAATTATGGGAAATGATTGAAGATACCTATCTTGCTTCAGATGTAGAGTCATTACAGAAATCTTTTGCAAACCATCTGGAATATTCTCAGGCAAAGACCAGATACAGCGCGACAGATTTTGATTGTTATAAGAGTTTTGCCTATTCCATAAGAGACAGATTGATGGAAAAATGGAATGATACTCAGGAAGCTTATTATAACAGTAACGGAAAGAGAATCTATTATTTATCTATGGAATTTCTTATGGGAAGAGCTCTCTGCAATAACCTGATAAATCTCGGTATCAGAGAAGAATGCTGTAAAGCTCTTTATGAACTGGGGTACAATCTTGAAGATCTCAGAGAACTTGAACCTGACGCGGGGCTCGGTAACGGAGGCCTCGGACGTCTTGCCGCATGTTTTCTTGATTCTATGGCCACTCTTCAATTACCGGGCTGTGGTTATGGTATAAGATATGAATATGGTATATTCGAACAGAAAATAGAAAACGGATTTCAGATTGAAAGACCTGACAACTGGCTTCGTTTCGGTAATCCCTGGGAGATTGTCAGACCCGAATATACTTATAATGTGGAATTTTACGGCACAGTAAATGAACATGGTGAATGGGTAAATACAAATAAAGTACTGGCAGTTGCCTATGATACTCCTGTAACAGGATATAAAAATGATACGGTAAACAATCTGAGGCTCTGGTCTTCAAAAGCTACGGAAGAATTTGCCCTGGAATGTTTTAATAAAGGTGATTATATAAAATCAGTACAGGAAAAAATAATGACTGAAAATATCTCCAAAGTTCTCTATCCGAAAGATGATATAGTGCCGGGGAAAGAACTGAGACTGAAACAGGAATATTTCTTTGTTTCTGCAACACTGCAGGATATATTGAGACGGTACAGAGTAAATAATAAGAATTTCGATGATTTTTCTGCTAGATCTGCCATTCAATTAAATGATACCCACCCTGCCATAGCTATACCGGAATTCATGAGGTTACTTGTAGATAAAGAGGGAGTGTCATGGGAAAAAGCCTGGGATTTATGTGTAAAAACCTTTGCCTATACAAACCATACCATTTTACCTGAAGCACTGGAAAAATGGCCTGTCGAACTGCTGGGAAAACTTCTGCCCAGGCATCTTCAGATAATCTATGAGATAAACAGAAGATTCCTCGATAAAATACAGGAACTTTATCCGGGAGATACGGACAGATTGACGAGAATGTCTGTTATTGAAGAAACTCCTGTTAAATCTGTGAGAATGGCCTATCTCGCTCTGGTAGGAAGTCATTCCGTAAACGGTGTTGCTGCACTTCATACGGAAATAATAAAAGATAAACTTTTCAGGGATTTCTATGACATATGGCCTGAAAAATTTAATAATAAGACAAATGGCATAACTCAGAGGAGATGGCTGAAACTCTGTAATGTAAGACTTTCGGATTTGATTTCAAAACATACAGGTGACGGCTGGGTTACAGATTTATATGAACTGAAAAAACTTATGCCCCTTGCTGAGGATAAGAAATTCAGGGAAGAATGGAAAAAAGTAAAGGAAGAAAATAAAAAAGACCTTGCAGAATATATAAAGAAACATAACAACATTGACGTAAATATTAATTCTATATTTGACTGTCAGATTAAACGTCTCCATGAATATAAGAGGCAGCTTTTAAATGTCCTTCATATAATTACATTATATAATAGAATAAAGTCGATTTTACCCGGTGATTTTGTCCCCAGAACTTTTATATTCGGTGCAAAAGCCGCTCCCGGATATTATATGGCAAAACTTATTATTAAACTCATAAATTCTGTGGCACAGGTAGTAAACAATGACCCTGACGTAGGAGATAAAATCAAAGTGGTATTCCTGGAAAACTACGGAGTATCACTGGCTGAAAAAATATTCCCTGCATCAGACCTTTCGGAACAGATTTCTACTGCCGGTATGGAAGCATCGGGGACAGGTAATATGAAATTTGCTCTGAACGGTGCTCTTACAATAGGGACTCTCGATGGTGCCAATGTGGAAATAAAAGAAGAAGTAGGGGCGGAGAATATCTTTATATTCGGATTGAAAACCGAAGAGGTAAATAATCTCAGAAATACATATAAACCTGTAGATTATTATAACGGTAATATTGAATTAAAGCAGGTAATAGACATGATAGCAGGAGGTTATTTCAGCCCGGAAAACAGAGACCTCTTTAAGCCCATAGTAGACGAGCTTCTCAGGAAAGATTATTTTATGGTATTTGCCGATTATGCTTCCTATGTGGAATGTCAGGAAAGAGTGAGTCTTACCTTTAAAAATCAGGATGAATGGACGGAAAAATCTATTATAAATACTGCCTGCACCGGTAAATTTTCAAGTGATAGAACTATAAAGGAATATGCAGAAGAAATATGGCAGGTAAAACCTGTGAAGCCGAAAAAAAGTCCTAAGTACCGCAACAGGTAAATTGGTACCCAAAAAAATATGGCAATCACTCCTGTCCCTGGCCGGGCTCTGGAGGAAAAGATATGCCGTATTAAAAGAGAGTTATAAATTATATAGATGCAAAATATTAAACGTCTAAAAAACCAG
>CAYSLJ010000262.1:0-6124 GCA_964431735.1 uncultured Synergistia bacterium
TATGGCTTTTTCATCTGTCCCTGCACCTTTACAGGCCTGTTCAATCTTTGTCTTTGCAGGAAGTTTACCTTTCTCTATTATGAGATTTACATTGGACATTTCTCGATCGTCCAGATTTTTAGCAAAAATTTCCTTTATTTCAGAGTCGTTCATCAATTTTTTTCTCTCTTCAGGTGTGGCATTCTCAAGAGCTTCATAAATCTTCTTTTCATCTTCACCCGTGAAGGATATTGAATTTTTTATCTTTATTTTTGCCGATACCTTTCCTTCATTAATTATACTGTTCAGTTTAGCTCTATCTTCTTTATTCAGTTCACTGTCAAACAGTTTCTTCATTTCAGGATCATTTTTAAGAGATGCTATTTCTTCAGGCGATGCTTTATCAAGGGCCTCATAAAAGGAATTCTTATCTGTTCCCCATCCTGCCATGGAGCTTTTCAGTTTATCTTTCAAAGGCACTTCACCTTTCTCATTACTGTTAAGATAACCCATAGCCTGTGCGTAATCTTTATCATTGAGCTCTCCTTCGAGCTTTTTCATCATATCTTTATTATTTAAAATCTCCTGTCTTGTTTCAGGAGACGCTTCCTGAAGGGTATCGAAAATGGCCTGTTTATCTGCACCCCACCGGTCCATGGCAATATTAAGTTTTGTATTGCTGTCCAGATTATCTTTCTTTGAACGTTTAAGAATGCCCTCTATTTCTTCCTCATTTAATCCTGATTTTGTTAGCTTTTCTCTTAACTCTTTTTCTGTGAATTCTCTGTTTAAAAGAGATTTATCTATGGTTTTCAGTTTATCAGGAGGAATTTTATCTGTACCGACTTGATAACATGGACCTTTTTCAAGAAGTGCTTTAGCTTTTGTGAGATCTGCTCCACCGAGATCATCTTTAATGTCATCCATAAGGTCTTTACCGTATTTCTTTTTGTAATCCTCTATAATCGCCTTTCTTTCCCCATCTGATTTACCTTCCAGGGTTTTAAATATTAAATTCTCACTGGTTCCCGCCCCTGCCATGGCACGATGGAGTTTTTCCGCATCTGTTTCCTTTCCCTGTGTCATATAGGATTTTGCAATGGCTCTGTTTGAAGGTGAGGTGATTAAGAGGATATCAACGGTCTTTTCAAGATCTTTTCCAGTGGCCTTTTTATAAGCATCTTTATAGGCTTTTATCTCTTCAGGGGATTTGCCGTAAATAGTGTCTAAAAGGGCTTTAGTTTCATAACTCTTTGGAGGAGGAGGGACTGACATAAGAGCTTTTATATCAAGCTCTATTTTCGATGCGGTAAATTCACCTTTTCTTTTAAGAAGATCTGTCTCCCTTTCCTTCGGGTCCTTTATATTCATATCTGCCTGTGGTTCACCCTTCATAAGGAGTTCTATCTTCCCCTTCTCATAAGGACTCATTAAAAGGGTTTTATTCAGGTCTTTATCTAAATCTGTTCCACAGGTCTTTTTATATTCTTCCTTTATGGCTTTTATTTCTTCCGGAGTCTTTCCATCGAGGATCTTTACCACATCACCCTTTCTTATACTCCAGCTATCCAGAGACTGTTTTATATTATCTGCCTGTGAAAATTTACCCTTCTCAAGAAGGGCTTTTGCCTTATCCAGGTCTCCTCCCTTTAATTCACTTTTTACTACTTCCTCAAGGTCTTTTCCGTATTTTTCTTTATAGCTCTCCTTCAGGGCTTTTAATTCTTCAGGGTTTTTACCTTTGAGGACATTGTATATGGCTTCTTTATTCGCTCCCCATCCGGACATGGCATTATTCAAAACCTCTGATTCTTTTCCCGGGTCATATGTTGTCTGAGGCACTTTTTCCTCCACATGTTTATCTTTACTCTCAATCTTTGACACATCTGTAGAGGAAGAGGAAACAGTTATGTTATCTGGAATAACACTTTTATCTGTGGAAGATTTCTTATCTGGTGTCTTCGAGCTCTTATCGTCAGTGGAAGCTTTAACACTCTTATATTCCACTGTTTTTTCTTTATGAATTTTACTTCCGTCAGGTCTTTCTTCATCAGATACTATTACCGTTTTCCCTGTATTATCTGTTATTTCCTTTGATTTAATTACTGTGCCGTCTGATTTCGTAGTTACAGATTCCCTTTCACTTACACCTCCGTCTTTCATTGTAAGTTTGCTGTACTCTTTATTGCCCAGTCCGTCATCTCTTTCATACACTTTGGTTTCACTGCCGTCTTCATTATGTATATACGTCGAGGAAGATTTATCCTTTATGATTTTTCCATCTTTATCTTTTCTTTCACTTTCTTCACTTTCTTTCACCTCCGGCTTTTCAGTGGATCTCTCACAGGTTTTAATGGTTTTACTCCCGTCAGGATTGGTTACTTCTTCTTTAACAGTGGTTTTTCCCCGGGTAAATTTATGTTTTATTTCATCCCTTTCCTCTCTGGTTCTCTCTCTGTCACTTGCAGGAGGAGGTTCATTCTTTTTTTCATGAATCTTCTCATCTGTACTGCCATCAGACTTTACATTGCTGTCTGTTATTATTTCATTCCCCTTAGAATCATGTTCCACTGAATGTTCGGTAAAATTACCGTCATTATCCCTGTTAAGTAGCGAAGATTTACTCGATGTGCTTTTCCCTGATTTATCTTTTTCTTCCCTGAGTTCATATAAAGAATAATCACCTTCCTGAGCATCGGTTTTCTTTCTCGTGCTTATCCTGGTTTCAGTTCCGTCGGGATTCTTTATAGTTCTCTCTCTATCGGAACCTTTATCTAAAAACTTCTGTCTCTTTTTCCATTCATTTCGGAGTTCTTCATGTTTATTCTGTAATTCTTTTACCGTACCTTCAGCTAACTTCTCCTCACCTTTTTTCTCTGAAGTGACTGCATTATCTTTTACCTCTGCAGCAGTCAGTACAAAAAGATTATCCAGGAGCTTTTTTGTATCTTCCGGCACTTCAAGGGCTGCTTTATTTATAACGGAATACGGATCTGTCTGTTCATCTGTTTTACCGCAGGGCATACTATCGCCACATGAAGACAGTTTATCAATGGCACTTTTTGCCACCCTGAGAGCATCACCGGGAACGGACAGAATCGATTTAATAAGGTTTTTTCTTTCTTTCTCTTTATCTAATTTTTCAGGTTTTTCTTCTTTTTTAAGAGAATCTTTTTCCGACATAGACCGGAGGTTGGACACATTGTCAAAAAATTCTTCTTTCTTACCGCTTTTTGTTTCTTTTTCGTATTTATCTTCAGTTGATATCTTCTCCGGCGTGGCAGAGGGTTTCTCTGCTGTTACAGGGGGACCGGTTTTTTTAGCTTCTGACGAAGGTTTCTGAGAAGCAGGTTTTGTCTGTACAGAAGAAGCTGCTGAAGTAGTTCTGTTTATTTCCATAATATTATCCCCTTTCTATTAAGAATCTCATAAAAATTGTCTTGACCGGTTCAGTCACAACAAAATATGAGCACCTGCTCTTCCCGTTACGCGTTACGCGTTACGCGTCACGATTCTTATTAATACAATGGAGGAGTTTTTCCGTATTATTATTTATTCTCTCACAGAGAATTTCTGCCACATTAAGACTTAAATCAGGATACACTTCCATCATATAAAGAAAATCATGTTTTGAAATGACATAAAGTTCGGCTTTTTCAGAAGATATCTTTGCAGATAAACTCCTGGAAGTATCTGAGATCACTCCCATTTCACCGAAGACATCTCCATCTGTAAGAATTGAAAATTCCCTTATATTTCCGCTATCCTGCTTATATATATTTACGTTACCTGTTTTAATTATATAAACATTATCTGCCATGTCGCCTTCATTGAATAAAACAGTATTCCAGTAATATTTTTTCAATTTAATCCTGGAAGAAATTCTTTCCATATCCGTAACGGATAGAACTTTTAAAAGAGGTATAGTACCGGGTAAATCTGATTTCTTTTTAATAATAATCTCTCTGGAAACAGAATAATCTCTGAGATAATTAATAAGCCTGACCGTTGCCCGGTCAAGACGATTGCAGAGAATTTTTGTAAGATTGGTAATTAACACAGGATAACGTTCTAACATATAAAAAAAATCACTTTTAGAAATCACATATATGTCGGATTTTTCAGAAGTTACCATGGCGGAAAGGGATCTATCTCCGTCTGAAATGACTCCCAGTTCACCGAACATGTCGCCTTTATCGAGAGTAACAAAATCCCTTGTATCATTATATATTTTTACAGTACCTGATTTAATTATAAAGACTTCTTCCGAAGAGTCACCTTCTCTGAAGAGCACGGTATTTCTGTCATATCTTTTCATTTTAATTCTGGAGGACATTTTCTCTATTTCTGCTTCAGAAAGAACGTTAAAGAAAGGAATTAAACCGAGTATTGCAGATTTTCTTCCCTGTCTGTTCAGTTCATCTTTAAGGGAAGAATCTTTTATAAAGGGATAACCTATGGACAGATAAGATTCACTCATACTGTCTCCGTCATATTGATTGAATTTTCTCATAAGCACTTCGAAACGTATCCTGTTACAGGCACTTTGATAAAGTAGCTCAGATGCCTTATCGAGGCGGGTTTTATCACTGTCTTCAAAATAACGCTCTATTTCCGAACACTGTTCTATGGCAGACAGAAGTTCACATTCTCTGTAAGAACATAATTTTTCTTTAAAATAATCCAGAAATTCTTTCTGAACATGATTTTTTGCAGCAAACAATTTATCTTCTTTCTTTAATCTGTAAAAATCCTGTAGCTCTGTCAGAGAAATTTCCTTCTGAGTCTTATTTGCCTTTTTAAACTGTTCAGTCAATATAATATTTGTCCTGTGATTGAGTCCTGAAATAATAGAAGCAGAGCCTTTTATTGATGTCAAAGCCAGACGGAGAGCCTCTTTATTCACATAATAATCCAGGAATTCAAAATAGCCGGAAGGACAGGAAATACTTATAAGATCTTTCAACAATTTACCTTTTTCTAAAAGACTCTCCCCTGTTTTTTCAATACATGCTGTCAGGCAATCTCTGTCTCCAGGCAATCTATCGGGAAAAACAGGCAATAGCTCTCTCCCTGTATCTTTGAAATCCGAAATATTATTGTTCAGATAATTCCTTATATTTAATACATGACGTTTTAAGGATTGAATATAATAGTCAGAATCTTCCTTATCTCTCAATTTATCGACAGCTTCATTTATATACCATAAAGAAGAGGCTTTTTTCATTTCACACATCCTTTCCCGCATATTAACTCGATAATTTTTAAATCCAGAAGACCTGTCCCCAGTTTTTCAAGGACTTCAGTTCCTGATGTTATATCTTCCTTTGCCACTGCTCTTTCCATTACCTCCAGTGCTTCTTCCAGATTATCAAGTCCTTCCTGAAACAGATCGGTAAAACCTTTCATTGCGACCGAGCTATCTGAAGAAGAAAACAGTTCCTCCAGTTCTCCGTCCTGTATGTCATAAATAATATCTCTCAATTCATCAAGATACCTGTATAGTTCATCTTCATTGCCGGTAAATCCCTCTTTAACAAGACCTTCAAGTCCTCTGTAAAGTGAAGAAGACAGGGCAAGTTTTTCTGCCTCATACATGAGGAAATCTTCTTCACTTAAAGGGGTAAATCTTCTGAACAATTCTATTTCTTCATAGATTTCATTTAAAAGAGGAGTAATCTGACTGTTAATCTCTTCTATTTCATCGAGACAAAAATCTTTATCAGACCTTTCATAATCTAAAATATTCTCATTTATCAGGTCAAAGAGTTCTGCCGCCTTTTCGGAACAGCTCTTTATTTTATCAAAGTCCGGCAGGTCATCTCTGAAATCATCAATTATTTTCTTTATATAATCGGAAGTAAAATCACTTCTGCCATTTATATGATATTTCAGCCACCAGAAAAAATATATGTTTTCCATAAATAACCTCCTTTGATTCGTGACGCGTGACGCGTGACGCGTGACGCGTGATGCGTGATGCGTAATGCGTGATGCGTGATGCGTAATGCGTGATGCGTAATGCGTAATGCGTAATGCGTGATGCGTGTTTTCGCCGGTACCGGGCGACCACGGGTCGCCACTTTTCACTCTTCACTGCTCACTACTCACTGCTCACTACTCACTACTCACTACTCACTACTCA
>CAYSLJ010000263.1:0-6115 GCA_964431735.1 uncultured Synergistia bacterium
TAGATGTTGAGGTAAAGATGAATCTTCGTAAAAAAGCCCTGGTAATAATAATAATAACATTTCTCATACTTATAGGGATTTTATATATTATATCAAGGGAATTACTGTTGAGGAGTTTTTCCGATCTGGAAAAAGAATATACAAAAAAACATTTATACAGGACTATAAATGCCATAGAGCATGAATCGTCATCTCTGAATATTCTTCTTTCTGGCTGGGCTCCATGGGATGATACGTACAATTTTATTCTCAATAAAAATAATACTTATATCCAGAGAAATCTTACAGCAGATTTTTTTATTATGCAAAAAATTAATATTATAATTTTTACAGATACCTCGGGCCACTTAGTTTATGGGAAATGTTTTGATCTGGACAGAGGAAAAGAGATCCATAATAAAGATAAACTTTTTGAAGATCTAATAAAAAATTACAGGATACTGACTGAACATAAAAATATAAGAAATCATATAGAAGGAATTATTTTATTCAATAAAATCCCTATTCTCATTGCTTCTCAACCCATAGTAACAAGTAATTACAAAGGTCCTATTAAAGGTGCATTGATTGTCGGCCGTTATTTAAATTCTAAAGAGTTGAAGCTTATAGAGAAGGAAATTAATTTACCTGTAAAAATATATAATCTGAAAGATATTGTTCTTCCTCCAGAAATAGCAACATATCTTCTGAATGAAAAAACAGAAAGAATTCAAATATTGAATAATAAAATTATTGCAGGATACACACTGCTCAGGGATATATATAAAAAACCTGTTCTCATATTAAAGATAGAAGTTAAAAGGGATATATACAGGCATGGTGAAGGCAGTATAATATATTTTCTTGTCTATTTTCTTCTAACAGGTTTAATAATCAGTTGTATTACAATAATAATTCTGGATAAACTGATTATGTCAAGATTGACAAGGCTTAATCAGACTGTAAATACAATAGGTAAAACAGGTAATCTCAGTGACAGACTTTCAGAGACAGGAACAGATGAATTCAGTGGACTGGCCCAGTCTATAAATGAAATGCTTAAATCCATTGAAGACTCACAGGAAGAATTAAACAAGGCAGTAATGAATTCTATAACCTCTCAGATTGCAGTGCTTGACAGGGATGGAATAATTACATCTGTAAACGATGCATGGGAAAAATTTTCCAGAGAAAGAAAAGGAGAAGAAGAGAATTCATCTGATATTGGTGAACATTATATAAAGGTATGGGAAAGTGAAACAGGTGAATTCAATACAGGAAAATTGAAAACTCTCGACGGAATAAGTGCAGTAATAAAAGGAAAAACTATGTATTTTTCCTGTGAATATCAATGTGAATTACCTTCCAGAACAATATGGCTTTTATTAAATGCAACGCCTCTGGCAGCCAAAAAAGGCGGTACAGTAATATCACGTATGGATATTACAGAAAGAAAAAAAGCTGAAGAAAATCTCATTTTTATGGAAAAACAGCTCCGTCAGGCACAGAAACTGGAGGCTATAGGAACACTTGCAGGAGGTATAGCACATGATTTCAATAATATCCTTTCAGCCATAATGGGTTATACAGAGATGACTCTTGTATTTCTGGTGAAAGAAGAAGGAAAGCTGAAAAATAATTTACAGAAAATATTAAAAGCCAGCAGAAGAGCGGCAGATCTTGTAAGTCAGATTCTCACCTTCAGCAGACAGAGTGAACATGAAAAACAGATTATAGAGATAAAACCTGTAATAAAAGAAGTAATCAAACTTCTCAGAGCAACATTACCTTCTACTGTTGAAATAAGACATAAAATAGATGTTTTTTCAGATAAAATACTGGGAGACCCGACACAGATCCATCAAATATTAATGAACCTGTCTACCAATGCCGCCTATGCTATGAAAGATAAAGGAGGAACTCTGGAAATCATTCTTACGGAAATAGAAATAACTGAAAGTACAAAAACGTCCAATCTGGCTCCAGGTTCATATATAAAATTAACGGTAAAAGATACAGGAAAAGGTATAGAACAGGAGGTTATGGATAAGATTTTCGATCCTTTCTTTACTACAAAACCACAGGGAGAAGGAACAGGTCTGGGACTTTCCGTAGTTCACGGCATTGTAAAAAGTTACGAAGGCTTCATAGAAGTTACAAGTAATATCGGTAAAGGAAGCACATTTGACATTTACTTACCTGCAGTAAAAGGAGGAGATAAGAAAAAAACAACAGGTGATTTAAATATTCCTCCTTCCGGTAAAGGACATATATTAATTGTAGATGATGAAGAAGACATTGTTTATCTGACACATCAACTTCTTATTCTCCTTGGATATGAAGTTACAGGCAAAACAAACAGCAAAGAAGCTCTGGAGATTTTTCGTCTTGAACCGGAGAAATTTACTCTCATTATAACTGATTATACTATGCCACATATGACAGGTATAGATCTTGCCAGAGAAGCGGTAAAAATAAAACCTCTCATACCGGTAATTCTGTGCACAGGTTTTAATGACAGTATTACCCTGGACAGAGTAAGCGCTTTCGGTATAAGGGAAATTTTATTCAAACCGGTCAATCTTAATGTTCTGGGAGAAACAATACACAATATATTAAATTCCGGTAACAGGTAATAACAGATTCGTGACGCGTGACGTGTCACGCGTCACAATAACTATCTTACTACTGTCAGTTTCTGCATCTTATCACTTTTACGTATTGCATCTACCACGTCAAGACCTTCTATTACACGGCCAAATACTGTATGAACACCGTCTAAATGAGGTTGAGGAGAATGACATATAAAGAACTGGCTTCCACCTGTATCTTTTCCTGCATGAGCCATAGAAAGTGAGCCTCTGAGATGTTTATTGGGATTTATCTCACATTTTATTTTATAACCCGGGCCGCCTGTACCTGTTCCATGGGGACAACCGCCCTGAATCATAAAATCATCTATTACCCGGTGAAAGGTGAGACCATCATAAAAACCTTTCTCAATCAAAGTAATAAAATTCTGAACAGTACCAGGGGCATCCTGTTCAAACAATTCAATTTTCATGGTACCTTTATCTGTTTCCATTATCACCTGAGGATTTTTCTGAGCCATACATAAGCCCCCCTTTTTAATTATTTATTTCTAACAGACATGACCGGAGCGGTCACAACCAAATATGAAAATTAACAGACAGTGAAGCATAAGACTTTATCTTTTTCATATAAATTTAAATTTCGACAGAATAAATAAATAACCTCTTCGAGAAATTTAAATGAATAAGTGAGTCATAAGTGGTGAGCAGTGAGTCGTGAATAAAAAGCGGCCTGTACCACTCACGACTCACATATCACGATCTAATGGAGATAAAAAATCTCTTCTATGCTGCTGTACTGAGATCTGCGCTGTGTCCAGTAATCTATAAAATCTCCCTGATTGGTTACTACAGTAATATTCTGCCAGCTATTATCAGGAGGCATGATTCTTACTACCATATCTCCTCCGTTAAAGCTCCAGCTGCGACCATCAGGATAATAACTCAATATTTTTACACCCTGTCTTGTTTTAATGTGCCACTGATGGGCAGGAACATCCCAGGAACAGTCTTCTATAAACCAGATAATCTGCCAGATATTGCCTGATTCCAGGAACCCCTGATCCACTCCTATTCCGGAATCATTGGGAAGTCCAATGGCCATACAATGGGTAAGATTTCTGGCCAGGTTATAAAGAGATTCTTCTCTGCCCGGTTCATGATGAAGGGTTGTAACAATATTTCTTGCAAGACCAAACCCGTAAGGATCTTCCAGATCATAATCAATTGAACTGGATAAATACTCACACAGCTGATCTGCTCCTGCAGAAAATCCTACAGTAAGAAGTCCCCTGTCCTGTCTTTCATGAAGTATTCTTTCGAAAAGATCTCCATCATTATAATAAAGCTGTCCCAGTTGTTTATATCTCCTCAGACCAAGGGAACTGTTTCCGCCGCCAAGGACAACAACCTGTGTATGCCAGAGCATATGGAAAAATAAATCTACATCTTCTCTTCTGAGGTTATCATTCCAGTAAAAGGGGAAAAAATCCAGTCCATATTGTCTGTATTTTTCATAATACCACCGGAAATTTCCAAAATCCCATTCCTGGCTGCCCTGGGTTTTCTGGGACATGGGAAGATGCATAAGGGTTTTATTATCCCAGCTCTGAAGTGCACGTTCTACAATCAAATCTCTGTGAATATATTCGCATCGATCATGAGACGAATAAATTAATGCTGTTGGTCTCATATAGTCTTCCTTTCTGATAAGTTTATTAAGCTGTCAATGAGTACTGTGAGCATAAATAATAGATTTCTCGTGACGCGTGACGGTCAGTAATACTGACATGCTTATAAATTTAAATAATTCTAAGCAATAAGAAGAAATCCTTCAAAGTGAGCAGAAAATTGTCGTAATGCGTGAATAGTGATGTATAAGTATCACTATTCACCATTCATCTCTACAAGAGACTCATCATAATCGTCTGCTTTCTCATATCCAAGAAGATTCAGGATTGTTGCTGCCACATTTGAAAGACCCGGTTTTTCAATATGTCTCATAGTATATTCCCCTTTATAAAGAGGATCAACAATAATAAAAGGGACAGGATTGAGTGTATGAGAAGTTTTCGGGACTTTCTTACCTTTTTCAATGGTATACATTTCGTCTGAATTGCCATGATCGGCAGTAATTACAGTTATTCCATCAAGTTCTTTCATAAGAGAAAGAAGTTTTCCTATACATTCATCTACTGTTTCCACTGCAGTTACAGTAGCCTCTATATTACCTGTATGTCCTACCATATCACCGTTTGCAAAATTCAATCTTCCGAATCTGTATTTTCCTGTTTTCAACAATTCCACAGTTTTTTCCGTTATCTCTCTGGCTTTCATGGCAGGAGCCTTATCGAACTGTATTTTATCTGAAGGTATTTCCACATATGTTTCAAGAGATGAGTCTATATAACCGGAACGGTTACCATTCCAGAAATAGGTGACATGACCGTATTTCTGTGTTTCGGAAATAGCAAACATGCTTACTCCCTGAGCACAGAGATACTGACTTACTGTTCTTTCTATTTCAGGAGGATTAACCAGATAATTGCCAGGTATATGAAGGTCTCCGTCATATTCCATCATGCCTGCATAAAGTACTTTCGGGTACCGTTCCCTGTCAAATTCGCTGAAATCAGCCTCTTCAAAGGCTCTGGAAATCTCTATAGCTCTGTCTCCTCTGAAATTAAAGAATACTACACTATCACCGTCTTCTATTGTACCGACAGGTTTTCCTTTCTCTACAATAACAAATGAATTCATATATTGATCTGTCATTTTCGGATCCTCATCGTAATAGGTCTTAATAGCTTCTTCTGCAGAAAAAAAAGTTCTTCCATGACCCAGTACATGGGCATCCCATCCATTTTTAACCACTTTCCAGTCAGCATTATATCTGTCCATAGTAGTTACCATTCTTCCGCCGCCCGAAGCAATTCTATAATCAATACCACTGTTGTTTAATGATGAAAGCAAATTTTCCAGAGGTCTTATATATTCAAGAGCAGATTTCTCATGTACATCTCTTCCATCCAGAAGAGGATGAATACGCACTCTTTTCACACCACTTTCAGAAGCTTTTTTGATCAGGGCAAACAGTTGATTTATATGGGAATGAACATTTCCATCCGATAAAAGCCCTATAAAATGAAGGGTTCCCCCTTTAAGAGATTGTTTCATAATCTTTTCCCATATATCTGTCTTAAAAATTCTGCCGCTTTCTATAGCCATATCAACAAGTTTGGCTCCCTGTGAAAAAACTCTTCCTGCTCCGAGAGCATTATGGCCTACTTCACTGTTTCCCATATCTCCGTCAGAAGGAAGACCGACTGCCTTACCATGAGCACAGAGTTGTGTCTTAAATTCACCGGTAAATACTTTATCCAGATTTGGCGTTTTTGCAAGAAAAACAGCATTGCTATCATCAGATTTACCTGTGCCGACACCATCCATAATAATAAGTAACAAAGGGCCCTTTCTGCCGGAAAAATGTTTTAATTTTTTCAATTCCACAATAATTCCTCCATTTTAAATACAATCTTTTGTGA
>CAYSLJ010000264.1:0-6002 GCA_964431735.1 uncultured Synergistia bacterium
ATTTATATGCATTAACTATAATTTTCAGTAAAGGTGAATTTACCTGTCGTAAAAGAACGCAATCATTGTTAACATATTTTGATAAAAATACTTATTGATTTTCAGGTTCTAATTAGTTACAATTAGGATATATACAAATTTCAAGAAAGGCAATTTTTTATGATGCATACAGCAGATCAACGAATTTTCTATATCGAGGATTATAATCCCATCTCTGCCCTTACTCTGGACGTTCCTCCTGGAATTAATCTTAAAACGTGGATAAGCAATATGCTGAATATATCCATACCGGAGATTATATCACAGAAGACTCTGATGAATGTTCTGAGAGATTATCAAAATATATTACCCAAACAGGTACTGAGCAAAATAGGAAGAAACATCTCAAATCCCGGTAATTTTTTTTATAGCTACTTAAAAACCCTTATGTTATTTAACAATAATCCTGTAAGTGTTTTCAATGAAACACCCTATCCTGTGTTCGAAGAAAAAGAGCTTCTTAACAAAGCTCTTCAAAAATTCATCGATCCCGTTACATATCTCCATGCCATAGAAATAATATCATTACTCACACTGACAGAAACAAGAATACAGATTATGAAAAAACATAAAGAAAGTGATACCAGGTTTGTAGAAATCTTTGAACAACTTATTAATTATGAAGTAGTATTTAATTCTTCTCAGGAATTCAGTGTTATAGATCTGAAAGGACTTACTTCTGAAATTGAATATATAGCTTTATCTTTTATCAATAATAAAGAAAAAACAGGGAAGAAATTAAATACCATACCTTCATTAATACTGAAGGTATCTGACGGAATTATACTCTTTAACACTCCCGGCACTATAAGGTACATTCAGGAAGCAGTAGAGGAAAAATTATTATTCCATTATGGACAGCTCATCAGAAAACCTGCCATTCCTGTTACAGAAGAAATAACTGTTCCTCCTGTTCAGACAGAAGGAAAACGTGAACATCCTTCTGAAGGAGAAATAAAAGATGAAAGCAGAGATGAAGTATCTGATGAGGGACCATATGATAAAGTAAAGAAACTTGGTTTAAGCGAACAAAAATCAAAGTTTATGGTATCGGGAAATCTTCAGCCACGTATATCCATGGCTGAAGAAGAATTTCTTACCAGTCCCGGTCCATAGAATATAAAAACCCGTTGAGCACAGAAGGTGTCTGACAGGAACATGTTCTTCCGGAATATGAGCATATTTTTCTTCTACCGGACCGAAGCCTGTTGCAGGAATACCGGCAGTATAGTTTTCGTTTGTACAGAAATCCCCCGTAATTCCTGTTCACGACTCACTTTACTCCACTGTAGCAGTAAATCCAATATCCTGTATGGCATATAAAATATCACTGAGATGCACATACATATAATTATACTGGACTATTGCATAAGGAGGTGATAACTCTAACTCCAGATAAACAACACCGTTAATGGAAGAAATGGTATTGTATACACGTTCCACATCGGTAGAATCTATCATACCTCCTATATGAATTGTCACTTCTTCTACAGTATTATTTGTATTATAAGCAGCATAAGCAGGGAAAACAGAGAAGATTATCAGCAAACTTAAAATAACACATTTTTTCATAAACTACCTTCTTTCTCTCTATGATAAATAAACCATAGAGATAAAATTTCATTTACTCACACATTGCATACTAATAATGATACCTCCAAACATTCAAAAAGTCAAATTAAATAGGCAGAATAAGAGTAGAAGTGTATCCGTCTTCAGCCTTATTAATATTGCCCCATATCTCAGGATAATGTTCAAAGGTTTCTTTTAATTTTTCTCTCAATCTTTCATTTTTCATAAAACCATCGACAGAATTGTTATAAATTTTATCCAGTCGCAAATAGATTAATCCAACAGACCTGGCAGGCATCTGTATGGTTATTCTCTCTTCTATGGAATCTTCATCACCTGAGTAAGTATCTATTACTGCTTCAACAGGTTTTTTTCCCTTGCTGAAAAGAAGGAAATCATTAACCATAGAAAAATTACCAGTATTTCCGTGCAGTGATGTAATAGAAATATCTTTATAAGGTTCCGTCCTGGTAACCATAGAAAAAACGGTATTGGAACCATTAAAGGTTTTATTAAAAGAACTGTCTTTTTCAAATTTCATAGCAATTATATAATTGCCTGACTGTTCATCTTCATCCGTTATAAAACTCAGGGCAGTCTCTGTATTGGAAGACAGTATATCTTTCATCGGATAGCCAATTGTGCTAAAAATTTTTGTAACACCTTCAATATTGGCAGGAAGACATGTTTTAAAGAGAGAAAAAATCTTATTTAATATCTCTCCCGGCTGTGAAAGCACTATAAGAGCCGAACTGGTAACGGGAAACATATGGGGACTTGAAAGTTCTGCAGCATGGAGTGAAAAAAACTCTTTCCCCGTTTCAGTAAGTATATCCTTCTCCACCAGAAAACTGTTAAATTTAACTTTATCCCTGTCAACTTCTATAGACGTTCCCATATATTTTATAGAACGAAGCACTTCATAAATGACATTTCCTTCAGAACCATTATGTAAAAATTTCTCTTCTATGGCAGGTATATTGTAATAGATAAATCCTATGGATTCATCAGACATTTTCTTATCCCGGAAAGCTCGAAAATTTTCTTCCTCTGAAATAGAACCATGTCCATCAGAACAATCAATTGAAGATTTTAACAATGACTCACTGCTTGCAAAAACAAGGAATCGTTCATTCATAAAATAGGAGCTATTTTTTCCTGTAAAGAAATCGTGGCCTTTATAATTACCTTTCTGTGGCCCGGAGAGGCCGTTAAGTCTGGCAAGAAACTCTTTGATACCTTCCTTATCTCTTATATCAAAAACTATGATAAAATGTAACATTTCATCATTTCCGTCTTTCTTAAAAGAAGAATCTAATTTATGAAGTGTATTGTACAGAGCAAATGTGCAATTGGTATTCAAATAAGGGAGCAGGTCTTTTTCCACATCAAGTTCTTCAGAAGGAGAAGATGCCAGAAGTATGGATGAAGCCAGGTCTTTAATATTATCAAAGAATTTTCCCGTATCAGGATCTTTACTCAGTTCGTAAATTCCATTTACAATGGCTCTTCTTTTAAAAAAAGAAGCCAGATTAATATTAAATATTACTTCTGAATCTTGCGGGATTATTTTTACTGTATCCTCATAATCACTTATTATACATGAACTTAAGAGAAGTAATATTAACATAGCAATCAGTAGCCTGTTGAATTTATAAAAAGACACTTCAATGGTTCCCCCCTTTAATCGTGACGCGTAACTGGTGACGCGTCACGGAATTTTAATTTATTCCACAGGGATTATTTATTACAATTTCCATACCAATTATCTATTAAAAATAAAAGAATTATAATTGACTTCATAACTTATTAGAATTTAAGTGAATAGTGAGTAGTGAGTAGAATATGGCAATGTCACTCACTACCTGCTTAAATGAAATACACATGCTGTGCATCTAACTGAACGGAAATACTGATTTTCTCTCATCACACGTCACGGGTGACGCGTTACCAGTCACGATTTAAAGTTCTTCCTGAAGCATCTTCTGTGCTTCCTGACCGCCTTTTGCAATTCTATCTATTACCAGTTCAAGTTCATTTAATCTGAGAGTTGAAAAACCTAGTATATGGGAAAAAACTATAATGCCTTCGTTAGATAAAGAAAAATTCCCGAATTCATTAATATAATTATAGGCTATAAGTTTTAATAAACATTCAGAGGTAATATGATTTATTCCTGTAGAGGAAAAACACCTTACTGCTATCTCCTGACCTTCTACGGGAAATAATTGAATATTACAGTAACCTTCTATGCCGAACTGGTAATCAAGATCTGTTCTCGGCACTCTGTAATATTTTGTTTTAAATTTGCTCTCATTCAATATCTCTTCAAATAAATCCAGTATTTCTTCCAGATCATTCATAATATGAAAACCTTTCTTATTCGGAATATCCTTCGAGTAAATATCTATAATTCACCGGGAAATCAGGTTTTTTTATCAATATGGCATCAAGAAGGTTCTCTTCTCCAAATCTGCATATTATAGCTTCACTGTATTTCGACATAGCCATGGCTATACTCTTAATGGACAGTTCAATATCCTTTTCAGTTATATCCGGGCCGAGTTTATTCTTCATTACGAGAATATTCCAGTCACGATCAATGGAAAAAGAGCCATAGTGGGAATCAAAATTCAACTGTAATAAAAACTTTATAAGTTCATCACTTATCTCATTAAGACCGGCAATATAACCGAAAAATTTTATACTGCAATATTCTTCCTTTCTTAAATCTACAAGTATATAAATTATCATTTCAAGTAATTCAGTATAGATCAAACCTGTGTCTATATCATTACAGGGAAGTCCTGTTTTCTGTAAAAAACTTCTGATTTTATCGTTTATTTTACGAATTTTTCTCTCAGAAAAAAATGTCCATCCTGTACGTAAAACCATTTTTTTAGGTAATCTGCCATCCGGGGTAAATCCTGTTTTACCAAGACATTCCCTTCGTGATGAATTGGCCGGATCTGCTGTTGTATAAAGAATTATTTCATCACAATAAGTTAAAGAATCGAAATATGCTTCCATCAATTCCATAGTAATTTCTTCATTATATGACAGCAGGGCAGGTTTTATAACAGGTTCAAGTAAAAAAGCTATCTTTCTGATAAAAAGACCATAATTTTTTTTTTCTTCTCTATTCCACCTCACAGGATTGTAAGGATCAGTTATAAGTATAGCTATCAGTTCCTTACCCTGAAAGCCTCCTATAGCTTCTATATTATTCCAGTTTTTTAATATTCTGTCTTCATTACCAATATGAAATGCACCGGCTCTGGCAACAAGTTCCATAATTTTCCCTGTTTCACATTGTTCAATCTTTCTATATGTCAGTTCTATCACAGAGTCCTCCCCGAATGTATCTAAAATGTATTCAAAAAATATAATAGTGAGTCGTGAGCTATGAGTCGTGAGTAATATATCTTACTCACCATTCACTGTTCACTACTCACTACTCACTTAACAGAACTAATTATAGATAAAAATACAGCTACGGTCAATCTTATTTTTACTTAAAATTTTATTGAAATTCTTGCAATTACGATAATTTTATCTTATAATATAAAGATATAAAAGCATAGGAGGTGTGGATAAGCTCTTATCTACCCGGCGCGGTATTAAGTATTCGGTAAATTTATTTCAATAAAGAAAGGCAGGGGAACCTGTTGCTAAAAAGAGTACTTGATATTTTTGATGAAGAGTAAGTAAAGGCAACATTCATCTAGATAACTGATTTTTCTTTTAAAAATAAGACAAGTCTAGGAAAAACCTTTACAAAGGTAAAAAAAAGAGAAAAAACTGACACCTCAAGACTGGTCTTAAGTCAATCGATTATAGACCCGGTACAATCTCCACTATATCTATATGGTATAGTGGAGAAATATTTTAAGGAATATATATGACAAAGGGATTTATAATATATTTCATAACTTATTAGAATTTAAGTAAAGAGTGAGTGGTGAGTAGTGAGTAGAATATGGCAATTTCACTCACTATTCACTACTCACTCTTCACTCATTAATTATGAATTGTTATGAAACTAACTATAAACAGAAAACTAACAGCTAATTACTATTTTATAAAATGTGACATTGTCATGTTACATCAGTGATACAGAAATTTAAGAATTAAACCCTATTATAGAAGGAAATTTTTTTTATATGAAGAAAGTTTAATTACCAAGTATCGTAACAGGTAAATTGATATCCAAAAAATATGGCAAACACTCCTGTCCCTGGCCGGGCTCTGGAGGAAAAGATATGCCGTATTAAAAGAGAGTTATAAATGATATAGACGCAAAATATTAACAGTCTGCAAAATCAGTTTGCCACGCAACAGGATCATATCTTTTCCGGAAGAGTCCGGACAGGGACAGGTTTTAGAAATGG
>CAYSLJ010000265.1:0-5986 GCA_964431735.1 uncultured Synergistia bacterium
CCACCGGAAGGGTGTAGAATAAATATTACTTTTCGGATAGGTTCTTAGTACCGCACCAGGTAAATTGGTATCCAAAAAATATGGAACATGCTCCTGTCCCTGGCCGGGCTCTGGAGGAAAAGATATGCCGTATTAAAAGAGAGTTGTAAATGATATAGACGCAAAATATTAACAGTCTGCAAAACCATTTTACCACGTAACAGGATCATATCTTTTCCAGAAGAGTCCGGTCAGGGACAGGTTTTAGAAATGAATACTGACTTATCTGGAGCGGTACTTAGTATCACAACAGGTAAATTAGTAAACGTTTATAAGTTATTAAGTGAGTAGTGAACAGTGAGTAGGTATTATTAACTCACTACTCACTATTCGCTATTTATAGTTTTTCAGACAATCTTTTACTTTTTGCTGTAATTAAATTATTATTGTAAATAACTGAGATATGATTAATATTTCCTATAGTTGACTTTTTCTAACTTTTCATATCCAATGCTTATTTATAATTACTACTGTGATATTATCGACACTTAAAAAAATATATTTAGAAAATTTTTTGAATAGAAAAATTCATATATGGTTAATAGAATATTGCCCGTAAAGCAGAAGTCCTCTTATATAGTAAAAATTATTTGCCATTGACATACAGGACGGTTTTCTTCCGTAACACCGAAGGGATGGTCATGAAAGGGTGAATGAAATATAAAGAACAGAGTTAAAATGGCTAGAATTAAAGCAAGTAATCTTTTTTCTGGAAATAATTTTATCATCTGCCCGGAAAATCCTTACTATAGAAAAATATTGGTAATAACTTAGGAATAACAATTGAATAACTGTCTCAAATATATTAAATCGTGACGCGTAACGCGTGACGCGAGGAAAGAGACAATTAATAAAATTCTATTCCTTACTTATTATATCATATTTTATTATAAATTACAGTGTTTTTATAAAATAAAACGATTGAACAAACTATAAATTTCTGTTATAATGGCCTCTGCATTTTATAAAATTATATGACACAATCAGGTGCCTTTACGGGCTTAATAAAGGAAGTACGGTGTAAATCCGTCGTAGCCCCCGCTACTGTGATGCAGACGAAACCTCATATGTCACCGGACAGGGAAGACGAGGAAGTAGGATGAAGCTAAACCAGGAGACTTGCCTGATAAACAGTGTTTTCGGAGGGAAGATATGTCATTTTTATTTTCCGCAAATTATTGCAATAGTGCCTGCGTATTTATACCTCCTGAACAAAGAAAAAATTTTCATTTCGGTTAAGGTTATTTTCTGTTTTTTTATATAGTTAGTTTCGTCATAATTTCGTAATGCGTAATGCGTAATGCGTGATGCGCAGGGATTAAACCCGTCACGCGTCATGCGTTACGCGTCACGATTACTTAAATTATGAAATACACTATAATCCCGGCGTTATGCATTATTATTTATTTAAAAAATTCGGAGGTATTTTTATGAAAATAAAGAGATTTTTTACTGAAAAAAATAGAGATCTCCTTGAAAAAATAGATTTTGAAGTCCGTTCTTCTGTGTTGAAAGAGCCTGACGGCACTGTTATTTTTAATATGGATAATATCTTTGTCCCGGCCCGGTGGTCACAGCTTGCAACTGATATTATAGCCCAGAAATATTTTCGCAGGGCAGGTATTCCGTTGAAACTGAAAAAAGTTGAAGAAAAAGGAATTCCGCTATGGCTTCAGCCTTCAGTTCCTTCTGAAGATAATGACGGGTTTACCGGCGAATATGATGCACGACAGGTTTTCCACAGAATGGCAGGCACATGGGCTTACCGGGGATGGAAACATAAATATTTTGATAGTGAAGAAGACGTAAAAACTTTTTATGATGAAATTATCTATATGCTTGCCACTCAGACAGGTGCTCCCAATTCTCCTCAGTGGTTTAATACCGGTCTTAACTGGGCTTACGGTATAAACGGTCCTCCTCAGGGACATTATTATGCCGATCCTGACACAGGTGAAATAAAACCCTCGGAAGATGCCTACAGCCACCCTCAACCCCATGCATGTTTTATACAGTCGGTAACGGATGAACTTGTGGCAGAAGGCGGTATAATGGATCTCCTTGTAAGAGAGGCAAGGATTTTTAAATACGGCTCAGGCTCGGGGACGAATTTTTCCAATATAAGGGCAAAAGGAGAAAGATTGAGCGGTGGAGGTTATTCTTCAGGACTTATGAGTTTCCTGCGTATAGGAGACAGGGCTGCAGGTGCCATTAAAAGCGGAGGGAGCACCAGAAGAGCGGCAAAAATGCTTATCCTTGATGCAGATCATCCTGAAATAGAAGATTTTATTAACTGGAAGGTTATAGAAGAACAGAAGGTAGCCTCTCTCGTAACAGGTTCTGTTATAATAAAAAAAGCTCTTGAAGAGATACTTGCTTCCTGTTATACCCCACTGTTCGGTGAACAATCTGCATCTAAAGATCCTTTTGACTGGAGAGAAAATATATCTCTCAGGGAAGCTATAAAAAAAGCCAGAGAGTTATCTGTGCCTGATAACTATATTTTAAAGACTGTATCACTTGCAAAAAAAGGCCATAAGATTATAGATTTCCCTGTATATAATACAGACTGGGATTCCGAAGCCTATTATACTGTTTCAGGCCAGAATTCAAATAATTCCGTAAGGGTTACAGGAGATTTTATGGAAAGGGTTTTAAGAGATGAAGACTGGTACCTTGTAGAGAGGACAGAAAAAGAGAAAGCTTTAAAAGAGGGAAGAAAGCCGGAACCGGTGAAAGTTTTAAAGGCCGCTGAACTGTGGGATAATATTTCCTGTGCCGCATGGGCCTGTGCCGACCCGGGACTTCAATTTCACAGTACAATAAATGAATGGCATACATGTCCCGGAGACGGTGAGATAAGAGCTTCAAACCCCTGTTCCGAATATATGTTTTTTGATGATACAGCCTGTAATCTCGCATCTCTTAATTTAATCAGGTTTTATGATTTTTTTAACGAAAAGTTTGATGTTGAAGCCTACAGACATGCCATAAGATTATGGACTGTTGTACTGGATATAAGTGTCCTTATGGCACAATACCCGTCTGAGAAGATTGCAAAACTCTCCTTTGATTTCAGAAGTCTGGGCCTTGGATTTGCCAATCTCGGTTCTCTTGTTATGGTTATGGGGCATCCCTATGATTCTCCTGAAGCACGGGCAGTAGCTGCCGCTCTTACCGCTATTTTGCATATGTCTGCCTTCTCCGCATCTTCCGAGATGGCAAAAGAATTGATGCCTTTCAGTGGATATGAAAGGAACAGAGAAGCTATGCTCAGGGTGATAAGAAATCACAGAAGAGCTATTTATAACGCACCTCATGGTGAATATGAAGGACTTACAATGAAGCCTGCAGGCATAGATGAAAAATACTGTCCTTCCGAACTGCTTATGGCCGCCAGAGAGGATGGTGACAGAGCCCTTGCTATGGGAAAAGAATACGGATATCGTAATGCCCAGGTAACTGTTCTTGCTCCTACAGGTACAATAGGTCTTGTAATGGATTGCGATACTACCGGTATAGAACCCGATTTTGCTCTCGTAAAATTTAAAAAACTTGCAGGAGGCGGCTATTTTAAAATTATCAACCAGTCTGTACCTCCTGCATTAAAAAAATTCGGATACAGTGAAGAAGAGATTTCAGATATTGTAAGATATGTAAAGGGAACCGGTAATCTTTACGATTGTCCATGGATAAATGCTGATAAACTCATTAAAGCGGGATTTCCGGAAGAAATTATTGAAGAGATTAATAAAAATCTCCCTTATGCTTTTGAATTTTCTTTTCTCTTTAATCCTTTTGCTGTTGGAATAGATTTCTGTAAAAGCCTCGGAGTTTCGGAAGAGATGATAAATTCGCCTGGATTTTCTCTCCTTTCTTTCCTCGGTTTTTCCGATGAAGAAATAAGATTATCAGGCGAGTATATATGTGGCACCATGATGATAGAAGGGGCACCTCATCTTTCGGAAGAACATTATGCAGTCTTTGACACAGCCAGTAAATGCGGAAAAAATGGCAGAAGGTTTATTCCCGTAGATGGTCATATACTTATGATGGCTTCAGTCCAGCCTTTTATATCGGGAGCCATATCAAAAACCATTAACATGCCTTATGAAGCTACTGTAGACGATATAAAAAATGCTTATATGAAATCATGGCAACTTGCTCTCAAAGCAGTAGCACTATACAGGGACGGTTCAAAATTAAGCCAGCCTTTAAGCAGTGTTCCCGGTGCGGAATTTTTCGGCACCTCTCTTTCTGACAGTCCGGTGAAAGATAAGAATATTGAGCTTATAACAAAATATATTGCAGAGAGAAAAAGACTGCCTGACAGAAGAGGGGGATATACGCAGAAGGCCAAAGTGGCAGGACATACTGTTTACCTGAGGACAGGAGAATATAAAAACGGACAGGTGGGAGAGATTTTTATAGATATGCACAGAGAAGGAGCTGCATTCAGAAGTCTTATGAATTGTTTCGCCATAGCTATTTCCCTGGGCCTTCAGCATGGAGTGCCTCTTGAAGAATTTGTAGACGCTTTTGTTTTTACACGATTCGAACCGAATGGTATTGTTTCAGGTAATAATTATATAAAGATGACTACCTCCGTTATTGATTATATTTTCAGAGAACTTGCCATAACATATCTTGAAAGATATGATCTTGCCCATATTGACGATACAAACCATCTCAGAGGAACTGAACTTTCAAAGCCTGAAATTCTTTTTGATAAACGGGAAAGAAAGATAAATGAAATAGATCAGGTCAAAATGGCAAGGTTTCAGGGATATACAGGAGATGTGTGCGATTCCTGCGGAAGTCTTACAATGGTTCGTAATGGCACCTGTTTGAAGTGCTTAACCTGTGGTAATACGAGCGGCTGCAGTTGATTAAACCAATCTATGTTCCTGTGACGCATCATGTGCCACAGGAACATTTAATATTTATCTGTCTGCTATAAAACAGACCCTGTATTATCACATTAGATTTTTAACTGAGAGACGACGTAGACGTTATGTGTTACAGTTCCCCTGATGTTATTCCTGCTTCTTCAAAAGAAGCCATTTCACACATTATTTTTGCTGCTCCTTCTATAAAAGGCATGGCTACAGCAGCACCTGTTCCTTCACCAAGACGGAAACCTGTATCCATTAACGGGTCCAATCCAAGAAATTCCAGAGCAGTCCTGTGGCCTGGCTCTACAGATCTGTGTCCGGCAATCATGTATCCCTTTATACGGCTGTCAATCAGATCAGCAATTATAGCTCCTGATGTTGCAATAAGTCCATCAAGGACTATTGCTGTTCCGGCATCAGCAGCAGCCAGCATATAACCGGCTATGGCTCCTATCTCATAGCCTCCAACTTTTTTAAGTATATCTATTCCATTATTATATTTCGGTTTATGTAATGCCAGTGATTTTTCTATTACCTTTATTTTACTGGCAAGAACAGTATCTGTAATACCGGTACCCCTGCCTGTTATCAGAGCAGGACTTACTCCACATGCAGAACATATCACTGCTGTTGCAGATGTTGTATTACCTATGCCCATTTCGCCTGCAGCAATCAATTGATATGGTTTTTCACTGTATAACGTCTGAAAAATGGATATACCGGTTTCTATGGATTTCAGCGCTTCTTCTTCTGTCATAGCAGGTTCTCTGGCAATATTCCCTGTCCCTTTACGGATTTTTCTATGAATTAATTTGTCTGTCCGGAGAAAATCATAATTGACTCCTACATCGGCAATATGTAAATCTATATTATTATGGCGGCATAAAACATTAATGGCTGCACCTCCTGAGAGGAAATTCATAACCATTTGATGGGTAACTTCAGCCGGGTAAGCAGAAATGCCTTCTTCTGTAACACCATGATCTGATGCAAATACTACAAGCAGTTTATTTTTAATCTTCGGCTCCAGAGTGTTTTGAATAAGGGCTAGT
>CAYSLJ010000266.1:0-5927 GCA_964431735.1 uncultured Synergistia bacterium
CGGGAGGAACAGATTCTCATTCTTCGTTGTGACCGAACCGGTCATAGCTGTTTTCGGGATTAAAAAATTACCGGGATTAAAAAATTCAAGTAAAGAATGTATGAAAATATGTGACGGCCATAACTTCGAATTTCATATGAAAACAATGAAAGACAGAATAAGTTATTACAGAAAAACCAGAAAAAATATTACATTTTATTAAAAAATATCAAAGATAATTTCCACTTACGAAAAAATCTATAAATAATCAAGCTCTGCAACAAGATTCTTATCAAATGTTTCAAATAATCTGTCATAGGCCATTGTGATTCTTCTGCCTGTAAAAAAACTGTAAAAAAATAGACTCATAAGACCTGCACCAGAAAGGATCTGAACTACGGTACATATATTACCGACGAACCACATATAACCGGCATAAGGGGTAAAAGCAAGAACCCAGTAGAATAGATCTATAACAAAGGAAACAACAAGTAATATGATTAAAGGTCTCGCCACAGAGGTAATCCTGTCTGCATTAATAAAGAGTTTTCTGTTGAAATCTTCTTTTAACTCCCTGTATCTTCTTCTTTCAATAAACTCAGAAGGTTCGGATTTTATACCACCTGCACCGGAGGGATTTTTCTCGAAAACTATATTTTTCACCATGAAATGTTCGGAAACATCTCCCTTTACTCCGGGAATATATGGCTTCTTTGCAACACCTTCGCCATGGACTGACAAAAACTCATCTGAATCTTTCTTGCAACATATATCTTTAAAAATTTTTCCTTCTTTAACCACAAAAATCACTCCTTGAAATAATTTGTATTTTATAAATACATAGTATTACAAAAATAATATCTTGTCAATATATTTTCGCAAAATCGAAAACTAAATACTAAATCTTTATTATATTACAAAACCCTTAAATAATAGTACAATAAAAACAGGACTTACGCGAAAAACACATATGAATCAGTCATTGCGAGCGAAGCGAAGCAATCCCATTATTACAACAGAAACTGTTGGGATTGCTTCGTCGCTCCGCTCCTCGCAATGACAAAATGCGTAACTCCTGTAAAAAAAGTGAGAAGGAAAATTATTCCTTCTCACTCTATAGATTAAGTCTTAGACGAAATATTCTGGAGTCTTTATGATAAAATTACTTATTTTACTCTTCTTAAAACACTTGCCAGGTTAGAAGCACCGCTTCCTCCTATATTAAAGGTGAGACCCACTTCTGCTCCTTCTGCCTGAATACCGATAGCTTTCCCCATAAGCTGTTTTGCAATCAATACATGCATACTTACCCCTGTGGCTCCTACGGGATGTCCTTTTGCTTTGAGGCCGCCGCTCAGATTTACAGGCAGTTTTCCGCCGGGATAAATCATGCTCTGTTCATCTTCAAGGAGTTTCCATCCTTCACCGTCTCTGGCGAGGCCCATGGCTTCAAGTATGAGTATTTCCGTTATGGTGAAACAATCATGGACTTCTGCTACATTTATATCATTTATAGTGAGTCCTGCTTCGTCCAGAGCTTTAGAAATAGCCATTTTTCCGGCTTTGAGTGTATAATTTTCTCTTTTTGATAATTCAAGATAATCGGTTGTATGACCTATACCTGCAAATTCTACAACTTTATCTTTCATCGATTTTGCTCTGTCAGTCGTTGTAAGGACAACAGCAGCAGCACCGTCTGACACGAGAGAACAATCATGAAGATGAAAAAGTCCTGCAATCTGAACATTTTTTTCAGGAGGAAGATTTAATATATCCTTCCAGGTAAGATCTGAAGGCATATGGGCAAGGGGATTCGACTTTGCATTTTTATAGGCTTTAGCCGCAGACATGGCAAGCCATTTTCTCATCTGTTCATCTGTATATCCATAGTGTTCCTTATAGCCTGTTGCAAATTTAGCAAAAAGCCCCGGGAAGGTTTCACCTTTACTTCCTTCTGTAGGACAGTAGGAAGCCATGCCGAGAACTCTCATCATATCCCTTGTTTTAAGTTCAGTCATTTTCTCCGCACCTATAACAAGAACATTTTTATATCTTCCTGCGAGTATGGAATAAACCCCTTCATAAACAGCAGCAGAAGAAGAAGCACAGGCGTCTTCCACTTTTGTTACAGGTTTAAAACGAAGCTCAGGGTGAATATCTATTGCTACAGGAGCAAGATGTTCCTGGCCGTTAAAACCGCCTGAGCTGAAATTTCCGACATATATGGCATCGATATCTGCCGGTTTCAACCCGGAATCCTCTATAGCACCTTTACCTGCTTCTATTATGAGATCATAGATAGATTTACCTTCAAGTTTACCAAATTTTGAATTATATGTTCCAAGAATACTTACGTTCATGTCTCTTTCTCCTCTCAATGTTCGTGACGCGTGACGCGTGACGCGTGACGGGATTATAGTTGTGTTCCCGTCACACATAACTCGCAGGTCATCATTTTTTATTTTCTAATTCTGTTATTTTCTTTTCCAGTTCTTCAATTTTATCGTCCAGATAATTAATTCTCTGTGAAAGCTCGTCTATATCGCCATGAGTGGGAAGTTTCATATTTTTCATATAATGTTCCGTCATTTCGTGAAACATTTTCTGAAAACCTGTTGAAGTTTTAAATATTTTCCAGCTATATCCTGCAAACCCCGGCATTCTCATGATTTTTTCCACCATATCGCCGGTCTGTTTAAGCCACTCGCCATAAAATTTTTCATATGTTTCAGGTTTCCATGCCCCGGTGGCGAGTCCCATAGAACTTTTCATCATGTTCACATTAAAATCAACCCATGATGAGTAAAAATCTTTAAAAAAATTAGCACTGTCACTCATTAATTTATCTCCTTTATTTCCATACCATCCACGCGTTACGCGTCACGCGTTACGCGTCACGTCCTTAATTTCCATGTCTCAAACCGCCGTTTACATCGATTGTTATACCGTGGATTGCTTCATTTTTAATACAGAATTTTACCGTATCCGCTATTTCAGACGGCTCTATAAGTCTTCCTATAGGCACATCCTTAAGTATTGCATCCAGGGCTTTCTGATTCATTCCCTTTACCATGGGAGTCGCCACAAATCCCGGCGCAATACATACACATCTTATGCCCTTTATATTTCTCCTGTGAAATTCACTGCATATAACCTTTGGCATAATATCAACTGCTGCCTTTGTGGAAGAATAATTAATCTGACCTGCCACACCTGCCCTGTTCACAGAGGATACAGTAAAGAGAATTCCATGAAATCCTCCGTTTATCATTCTTTCCGTTGCTTCTCTTATGGTAAGAAAGGTTCCTGTAAGATTTACATCCACAACCTGTTTGAAAGCATCCAGACTCATGGTACGTTTTACTTTACCTGTTTCCTTATCAGTAGAAGCAAGTAGAGAATCTTTTATAATGCCGGCACTGGGGAAAACCACATTTATTTCACCGAATTCTTTTACAGTTCTGTCCATAAGTTCTGCAACGTGCTTTTCATCTGTTACATTACAGAGTGTTCCTATGGCAGTTCCTCCTGCTTCTCTTATTTCCCTTACAACTCTTTCTATATGTTCTTCACTGAGATCACCGATAGAAACCTTCATGCCTTCCAGGGCAAGATCCTTTGCAAGGGTTTCTCCTATACCGTTTGCTCCGCCTGTAATGACTGCAACTTTTCCTCTGAGTTCCATAAAATTTACATCTCCTTTTTTATTCGTGACGCGTGACGCGTAACGCGTGACGCGAAACAGTTATATTTAAACAAAAATTCTCACGATCTTTTTGCCATCCATTCGACAGCCTTCGGCCAGAGTTTCTTTAAAGCCTTGCCGCTTACGGAAAGGCCTATATGGCCTGCAGGAGCAGTCAATAATTCTTTATCTTTACTGCTTATATGTTCTCCTGCAGGAAGACTTGACGACGGGGGAACAGATGTGTCCTGCTCTGCTACTATATTAAGGAAAGGACATTTTATCTTTTTGAGATCAACTTTTTTATCACCCAGGACAAACCGGTTTTGAGGCAGAAGATTCTGCTGAAAACAATAAGTCATAAATTCAGTATATGCTCTTCCGGGAACATCTACTGTATCATTGATCCATTTTTCCATGGCAAGGAAGAGTTCTACAAACTTATCATCCTCCACACCCTTAAAAAAGCCTGTCACCTTATCTAAAATTCCCAGGGGATTCAATGCAAGGAAAGATGAGGCCAGAAGCCATCCGGGGCAATTACTGTATTTTTCCGCAATCTCATGAACAGGCATTTCTCTGGCCCATTTAAAAAGGATTCCTTCATCTTTACTGCAATCAAAAGGTGTGGCCATAAGGATTAAATTCTTAATTTTTTCCTGATGCAGAGCAGTATAAAGTAAAGAAAAAGTTCCTCCCATACAGTAACCGAGCAGGGTTATCTTATCACTTCCGCTTATTTCTCTTACCTTATCAACCATCCTGTCCAGATAAAAATTTATATAAATATCAAGACCGTTTTTACTGTCACTGTCAGTGGGAGTGCCCCAGTCTATAAGGTAAACATCAAAACCGCTGTTAACAAGAACTTCCACAATGCTTCTCCCCGGCAACAAATCCACTATATAAGGTTTGTTTACAAGGGCATAACTTATAAGAACAGGAGTTTTATATATCTGTTCTCTGACGGGGCTGTATCTTATTAATTTAACCTTATGTTTTCTGTAGACTATCTGTGAAGGGGTCTGGCCGACTTTAATGTCGGGCGGGGATAAAAGTAATTCGTTAAATCTGACAAATCTTCTGACATTATCAGAAGTTTTCTCAACTATATCTTTCTGTGTATTCATTACTTCTTCCATAAAAGACATAATCATATTAAAAATTGAGAGATGACCGGTATGTTTCATACCATTCATCTCTCATGTTCACCTCTCATTATTTTGCTTTATTCATTTCACCGAGTTTTTTAGAAAATTCTTCCATATTTTTTGAAGATTTTTTAAAGGTATCGAACATAAAATCAATGCTTTTTTCCTGATTGGATTTAAAAGTATCGGAAAATTCCTGCATTTTTTTCTGAAATTCATCGAAATTTTCCTTCCAGAGTTTCTCCATTTCATCTCTGAAATGGCTATTTGTTATACTGTATTTTTCAAAAAGACCCTTCATGGTTTCAAGACCCTTTTCTCTGTTATCAGAGTAAAATCTGGAAACTTTTACTAAATTATCCATATATGCATCTACATTCTTTTTTGTATGAGCTTCCATTTCTTTCTGAACTTCCAGGGTATTTTTAATATTTGTTTCCATCATTTCTTTAAGCATTGCAGCAAATCCTTCCTGAAACTGCTGACTGGAGCCGAGAGAATTTTTATAGGCCTCCATAACCATATTTGACATATCATTCCAGTAATTTAACTGTGTGTTGAACATTTTTTGTTCCTCCTTGTTTTCATTTATTATCTAATGTCATCATATTACATCAACTAAATGAAATTGTCAATAGTTTTTTACGCAAATGCGAAAAATATTTTTTGCATCGCAATATAAACATAAGAGTAAAAAAAGCTATAAAAATCAAACTGCCACAAAAAATACCCCAAAATACCTGGATAAAACAGGCAAACAAATCAATCTACAAAAATCGGTTGGGATTAAAAAATTACGCAATTACAAAAAAAAAGTGGGGTTATTTGGCATAAGCACAAAAACACAGGTAATAAAGGATTTTATTCTTTTAAAAAGAATATTAAGGAAGCACATTTCAGAGATGGGTATCAAGTTATCTGAAGCGGTAATCAGGAATGAAAGAAAAACAACTCCGGCAAATTAAAAATTAGTATCCCCGCGTGACGCGTCACGAGAACATACATATAGTAATTTCATGATTTATCAAGATTTAAGCGATTATCACGCACTGCCGGTTTAGAACCTATCCGAAAAGTAATATTTATTCTACACCCTTCCGGTGTGTGAGGCT
>CAYSLJ010000267.1:0-5835 GCA_964431735.1 uncultured Synergistia bacterium
CGGCCAGGGACAGGTTTTAATATGGGTACTAACTTATTTGGAGCGGTACTTAGTATCGTAACAGGCAAATTGGTATCCAAAAAATATGGAACACGCTCCTGTCGGTAGGTGAGGTTCTGGAGAAAAATATATACCGTATTAACAGTAATTTGTAAATTAAACAAATGTAATATCGTAGCAGTCTGTAATAACAGTTTTTTGCAAGAGTATTATAGATTTTTCGGAAGAGCCTCACCTGCCGGAAGGTATGTGATGACTTTTCTGATAGGCTCTAAACTGATACTATTCGCTATTATAAATCTTACAAAATTATTTTATCCGGAGTTTTTATGAGAAATAAAGATGAAAAAATAATTCTTCCGAATAATTTCGTTTTAAGAGATAGATTTAAAATAATTCGTCATCTTGGTGGCAGAGAAATAAATAATTTGTATATGACGAAAGATTTGATAAAAAAGAATTACTGGGTAGTAAAAGAACTTATAAACACATTCGTTTCTTCCGAAGAACGGCAGGAAGCGATAAAGCAATTTGAGTTCGAGGCAAAATTATTGATGGAACTGGATCATCCTGAATTACCGAAGCTGGAAGATTATTTTGAGCAGAATGGTAAGCACTATCTTGTAATGGAATATATAGAAGGAGACGGACTCGAAACAATAATAAAAGAGACACAGGGGTTTCTGGATGAAATTCAGGTAATTGACTGGGGAAGAAAATTATGTAATGTTCTCTCTTACCTTCATTCTCAGAAACCACAGCCGATAATTTTCAGGGACCTGTCACCGGAAAACGTTATGCTTACAGATAATAACGAAATTAAACTGATAGATTTCGGTATATCTAAAATATTTGATCCTCAGACAAAAACTATAGCAATAGCGAAAAATATAAATCCTCATTTTTCTCCTCTCGAACAGTACAGTACAAGATTGACTGATACAAGAAGTGATATTTATTCCCTGGGTGCCACACTCTATTATGCCATTACCAGAGCCTTACCTATGGACGCCATAGATCGTTCTATAGGTAAACTTCCTCTCACTCCACCAAAACATTTTAATAAGAGTATATCAGATGAATTTAATAATATAATTGTTAAAGCCATGAATTTAAACAGAGAAGAGAGATATCAGAGTGTGGAAGACATGAAAGCAGATCTGGACAGTATTTATGGTAAATTAAAATCCTGTGAAACCGGTTATGAAACCAATGTTTTAGAAGCTTCTGATACAGGAGAGATACAAAATGAAATAAAAACACAGAAAACCGAAAAATCTACTTCTGTAAAATTTTTATTACCGAAAATTTATCTCTTACCTGTACTGGTATCAGTTATTTTACTTATCTGTATTTTTATTGAGCGCCATAATAAGGGTTGTTTTTTTATCTGTAATTTTGATAACAGGGGGGATGCTGTTAAACTCTCCTTACTTCTTAAATCAAAAGGTTATGACGGGAAAATGTTATGTAATGAAAATCCTCATATAATTCTGGAAGAAGGTTTTAGAATTGTCAGCAACAAAGATAAATCCTCACGAGAAATAAAGCGTCTTTCGACATGTCTTCAAAAAAAAGGGGTAAACTTTCTTCTTTATAATTTAAAAAATGAAGGTACTATATTAGTAATCTCCGAGCATTTTAAAAATAAAAAAGAAGCTGAAAGCAGGCTTAAAAAATTGTATATAAAGGGACTTAATGTGGAACCATGCGGAATTTTTATTGGCAAGAAACCTATCTATTCTGTAACAATATCGACAAAAAAAACGGAAGATCATAAGAATATACTTGATTTTTTGCTTTCAAAAGGATATAATCCCGAAAAAGGATATTATAATACAGAATAATGATTGAAGGAATTATTAATTGTTTTAAACATGAGGGTATAACCTCTTTTGGTGTTGTCAATTACCTGAAGAAACATCTCCATGTAAAGAAAGCAGGACATAGCGGTACTCTTGATCCTATGGCGACGGGAGTATTACCTGTTTTTACAGGCAGAGCTACCAGATTAATTGAATATCAGCACGATTTGCCTAAAATATACAGGGCAGAAATGATTTTAGGACAGAGAACTGATACTCAGGACAGGACAGGAACGGTTCTGGAGAGAAAAGAAACAGGTATTATAAAAAAAGAAGAGATTCTTTCCCTCTTTGAAAAGTTTACCGGCCCTATTGAACAGATACCTCCTATGTATTCTGCAGTTAAATATCATGGAAAAAAACTTTATGAACTTGCAAGAAAAGGTATAGAAATTGACAGGCAACCAAGGAAGGTAGTTATATATGGAATTACTCTCATTGAGCCTTATTTTGACTCTGTTCCTCTGGTGTCTTTCGAAGTGGAGTGTTCTTCAGGCACTTATATAAGAACCTTATGTGACAGTATGGGATATGTTCTTGGCTGCGGTGCCTGTCTGAACTCTCTTATAAGGATTTCTACCGGCTCTTTTCATATATCTTCTTCCTGTAAACTTGACGAAATAGAAGAATATTACATGAGAGGCCATATAGACAAAATACTCCTTCCTTTTGATTATTCTGTAAGACATTTGCCTTCTGTTAAGGTATTACCTGAATTTGAAGCAGACCTTTTAAATGGAAAACGTCTTAATTTAAATCAAATAGAAGGGCATAATCTGTTGCCTTCACAGAAGATCTGTATATATAATTATGATAAATTACTTCTGGCTATTTCGGAGCTTCAGGAAGATATGTCCCTGAAACCGTTAAAGGTTTTTTATAGATTATGAAAATACTTGAAACAATAGAAACATCATGCAATCCATCTATCATTACAGTAGGTGTATTTGACGGAGTACACAGAGGACATCAGGAAATATTCAGGAAATTGATAGAAGAAGGTAATAAGAAATGTTACGAAAAAATTATTTTTACGTTTAAAAATCACCCTCTTAATATTATAGCTTCTTCTTTGAAACCGCCTCTCTTAACGACTTTTGAAGAAAAACTTGAACTTATAAGTTTTTTTTCTATAGATACCTTAATTGCTATAGAATTTAACAGACATTTTGCCGATTTGAATGCAGAAGATTTTATAAAATCCATATTGTTAGAAAAATTAAATATGAAAGAATTAATACTGGGTTATGATGCTACATTCGGAAGAAACAAAGCCGGAACTGTGGAACATATTATGAAATACGGTGAATTAATGAATTTCTCAGTCCATGTATTGGCCCCTGCTTATTCAGACCGGGAAATAATAAAAAGTTCACTTATAAGGCAATATTTACTGGAAGGAAATGTTAAAAAAGTAGCAGATCTTACAGGTAGATTTTATCATCTCTCCGGCATGGTTGTCAGAGGAGATGGTAGAGGGAATAAATACGGTTTTCCTACTACTAATCTGGAGGTTTCCCCGGAAAAATTATTGCCCTTAAAAGGAGTTTATGCAGCAAGGGTTTATTATTCAGGCCAGACTTTATCAGGTATAATTAATATAGGGAATAAACCTACTTTTGGTTCTCATGACATCTCTGTTGAAGTATTTATATTAAATTTTAACTCCGATTTATACGGAGCACATCTTACAGTTGAACTTATAGATTTCATAAGAGAAGAAAAAAAATTCTCCGATCAGGAAGAACTTTATTCGCAGGTCAGAGAGGATATAAAAAAAGCCGAAACAATACTTTTTCTTAATAGAAATTCCTTATAAGTAAAAAATTAAACCTTATATGCAGGGAAAGTCATGAAATAATAGAATAAATAAGATATAATAAGTCAGGAATTAAATTAACAGTTTCCTGCCCGCGTTACGCGTCACGCGTCACGATAATAAGTTTCCTGTGAAGGAGGAAAGTTTTTTAGTGTCACACAGTGAAAAAGAAGGCGTATCAACTCCTCAGGCAAGTATACTGGTAGTTGACGATGAAAATACAATCAGGGAATTGTTATATCGTCTTCTTCGTTCTAAAGGTTATCATGTTGTTACTGCCTGTGATGGAGAAGAAGCCCTTAAAATTTTAAAGAGAGAGCAATTTGATCTTCTGTTATCAGATATCAGAATGCCGGGAATAAACGGAATAGAATTACTGGAACAGGCCATTGTTTTAGCTCCTCATCTCCTTGTAATCATGATGACAGGTTTTGGTACAATTGAACTGGCAGTAAATGCAATGAAAAAAGGTGCCTATGATTTTGTTACAAAACCTTTTATGATAGATGAAATTACTATGGTTATAGAAAGAGGCCTTAAAGAACAGAAAATCAAGGAAGAAAATATAAAATTGAAAGAGATAAATCAGCGCCTCATAGAAGCTGAAAAGATAAAGACGGACCTGATAAATACAATATCCCATGAATTTAAAACTCCTATAACAATAATTAAAGGTTATATATCTATGATGCTTTCAGGAGCTATGGGAGGACTTAAGCCTACTGTAATAGAAGGGCTTAAAGATATTAAACAGGCCAGTCTTAAACTGGAACATCTTGTCACAAATTTGATAACCCTGAGCCTTAAAGAAAAAGAACGTATGGTAATAGATAGAAAAGAATGTCTTATAGAAGATATGTTAATGAAGATAATAACTGAGTTCAAAGAAGAAATAGAAGAGAAAAATATAGAATTTACAGAATATAATAATCTGAACAGACGAACTCTTTATATTGATGCTGCGAAACTTTCTATTGCTCTCAGAAATTTGATAGATAATGCTATAAAATTTAATAATAACGGCGGTAAAATTACATTAACTATAGATACACCTGATGATAATGTGCTGTCTATTAATATCTCAGATACAGGAATTGGCTTCCCTATGGAGAAAGCTAAATCTCTTGTAGTGCCTTTCACACAGGCTGATATGTCGACTACCAGAACCTATGGAGGAACAGGACTTGGACTTGCCGTTGTTAAAGCCATTGTGGAATCACATGAAGGGAAGCTTTCAATATTATCAAAAGAAAATGTTGGAAGTGAATTTAAAATAACCATTCCCGGTTGTATTTGCAGATAGATTATTAATATATAGGGGGATACTGTACTTGCAAGATGAAGATATAAAGAAGATTTTAGATAATTATAATTTTTTTTCTCATCCTTTAAATGAACAACTTCTTCGTTCCTGTTTTCATGATCTTAATAACCTTATCTGCGGTATATCTATGTTTGCTGAATTAATAGAACTTCGTTTTAAAGATGAAAAGTGCCAGAAGATTATAAAAACTGCATGGAAAAGTCAGGAAATAATAAAAGCACTTCAAAATTATACGTTCTGTTATGATATATATAAACCTTATGATATAAATCCCTGTATAGAGAGTTTTTTTATGATTCTTTCCCATGTAAGAGAATTCAGTAACATAAAATATACATTAAACCTTGCCAGGAATCTTCCCCAGATTAACGGCAACAAATACTTATTTCAACAGTGTCTTTCTTTGCTTTCATCACAGTTTTCATGTAACGGTGATATTCTTGTTTCAAG
This sequence comes from uncultured Synergistia bacterium, assembly GCA_964431735.1. Classification (GTDB taxonomy): domain Bacteria; phylum Vulcanimicrobiota; class SpSt-956; order SpSt-956; family JAKJGF01; genus CALARM01. The sequence goes on from CAYSLJ010000267.1 coordinate 5,459, forward strand.
TCAGATGAAAAAAAATAATGTAATACTCATTATTCATCCTGCAGGATGGAGAGACCTTGAAGAATTCAAAAAAAGTGAATATTGTATATTTTGTAACAATATAGCTCTTCTCCACAGTGGTAAGTTTGAGATAACTTCTGAAAATGCAAGTTTTTCCTTCAATGCTGAGTAAATTTTTAGCCTCCTGCGCCGCAGTCTATATCTAAGTACCGCTCCAGATAAGTCAGTATCCATTTCTAAAACCTGTCCCTGGCCGGACTCTTCCGGAAAAGATATGATCCTATTGCGTGGCAAACCGGTTTTACAGACTGTTAATATTTTTCGTCTATATAATTTACACCTCTCTTTTAATACGGCATATCTTTTCCTCCAGAGCC
>CAYSLJ010000268.1:0-5704 GCA_964431735.1 uncultured Synergistia bacterium
GAGGATGATAACCGTTCTAACAATTTGCCAGGGTTATTTTCTTACAGTCCCTAATGATCTTTCCGAAATCCTCCTCTTTCCTTCCCTGCTATATAAATGATATATTTATCATTTTCTCTAATAGATGGATAGTCTACACCGTTAACTATTTCAGTGGCACTTTTGTATTCTATCAAATGTAATCCTGCCAGTTCTATATCTTTCAGAGCTTCCTTTGGTGTGTAAAGATGCATGAAAATTTTTTCTTTCGAAAGATTATAACCACTTATAGCAGTTACCAGTTTATCTCCTTCCCGAAGTTTTCCCGAAATTATTTTTCTCATGAAATTTATAATTTTCCATTTTATTTTTTCTTTAAGATTTCTTTCTCTTGAATGGGTCGTAAAAATTACCAGTCCATTATGCTTCAATATTCTTTTACATTCTTTAAGGGTATTTATTCTGTTTTCTCTGAAAGGTATAAGAGATATAAGCTGTCCAAACAGTATTATATAGTCAAAACTTTCTTTTTTAAAACCAGGATGACAGCCATTCATAGTTAAAAAATTTGCTTTAATATTTTTTAATTTTCCTTCATCATGACAGATTCTTACCAGTTTTTCTACTATATCTATTCCTGTTACATTCAATTTTTTTTCTGACAGAGCAAAAGCTTCTCTTCCTGCTCCACAGCCAATGACAAGAGTATGGCCATTTTTTTTACAGTATTTATTAACGATTATTTCTTCATAGTCTTCAAGCCCCTGAGTAGCCATTTTTTTTAAAAATTCTATTTCCGGGTAATTATTATATTTTTTTATTATTTTTTCGAAAAAAAAGTCTTCTTTCATAGCTTTCTTGTCAATTATGTTTTCACATGATATAATTTAAAGGTATAGGAATTTTCATTTTTAATGGCGTAAAATAAAGCTTTAGATAAAACTAAGTAGAGGTAGTTTATCTAAATAATTTAATAGTTTTTTAACAGGTACAGGTTTTGTATATAATTTAAGATTTTGTGTAACCTTATTATAGGTTAAGTCAGAGGTTTATACAAGATTTATTACATAATCCGTATTTCGTTAATAATGTTTATACCCTCTATAAAACTTTTAGAAATAAGGTGATCTTATGACGCAGGAACTATCTGACAGGGATAATTTATCGGAAGATAATGAAAAAATAACTAAAAAATCTATCAGACGATGGGTTAATACCTTTACAGATAAATATTTCGTAAAGGCTATAAAAAACAACATATATTTTACATTTAAATTTTTAGATAATACATCTCTCAGTGGTAAAATACAATGGTTTAATAAATACAATGTAAATATAGTTACAGAAGATGGGGTAGAATATACAGTTTTAAAGCATTCACTGAAATATATGGTACCGAATTGAATTAACCGGAAAAATCGAAATCAGAAAAAGATCTGTTGATAATGTCAAATTCCTGCTGTGCCAGTTCTTCTTCTCCTTTTTCCATGTAGGCCCGGCCAAGATAATCATGAAAAGTAATGTCGTCGGGATTTTTTTCTATAGCTTTTTTATAATATTCTATTGCACTATCAAAGTCATATATCTGATAAAAAGCATATCCTGCATTGAAGAAATCATTACCACTTACTGAACCTGCTTCTATAGCATTTTCGTATTCTTCTATTGCTTCATCTATATTACCTTCCAGTTCAAGTAATTCTCCCATACTTGTATGGATATCTCCTCTGTTATAACCTTCTTCCATAGCTTTTTTATAAAATTCTTTTGCTTCTTCTGTCTCTCCTCTTTCAGCACAGAGAAGACCTTTCAAATAATAGCAGGATGCCATGTCTGCAGACAGAGCCATAGCATTTTCAATTGCTATTTCAGCCAGTTTTTCATTACCTGTGGCTATATAAACTTTTGCCAGTCCCTGATGGGTTTCCGGATCGGCAGGATCTATGTCAAGAGCTCTTTTATAAGCATTCAAGGAAGCGGAATAATCTTCTGTTTTTAAATATGCACTGGCAAGTTTTTCCCATGATACGGAATCTTTTTCATTTATCATGACAGAATTTTTGAAATGCTTTACAGCTTTTTCATAATCTCCTGTTTCCATGTATATTATGGCAAGATTAAAATTTGTATTTTGATTCTGCGAGTCCATTTCATAGGCTTTATTAAATAATTCTATAGCTTTTTTTATTTCTTTCTTTTTATAAGCTACGAGACCGAGGTTATAAACAATACCCTGATTTTCATCTATTTTAATTGCCTCTTCCATATATTCACGTGCTTTATCAAAGTTTTCAAGCTCATAATAGGTGAGCCCCAGATTATTATATGCTTCATAGCTGTTCGGGTTTATTTTCAATAATTTCCTGTAACTGTCTATTGCCAGTTCTGGTTCTCCCTGGGTATTGTAAATATTACCCATATTGCCGAGAGCTGCTTCATATTCAGGGTCAAGTTCAAGACATATAGCAAATTCTTTCAATGCCAGTTCCAGTTTACCCTGCTCATAATAGGCTATCCCGAGGTTGGCATGGGATTCAATATCAGAGTAATCAAATTTTATAGCTTTCTTAAACTCTTTTACAGCTATATCTATTCTTCCAAGGGCCATCAGAGTGAGGCCTGAATAAAAAGGACGACGCATTATTTATAATCCTGACCCGGAAGGTCAGTAACTTCTCCCAAGTTTATACAAATTTTTCATACTTATATTATTACACTCAGAAATATTTATAATATATATTCGAACCTGCAGCCTTTACCCCTTTTTTCTTTGATCTACTATTTTGTGTAATTCATGCAATAAGGCTGCCAGGGAAGGTTTATATTGAATTTATGAGACTATCCGAGCTGATTTGTAAGAGCTTTTTGTATGGCATCACTTAATTGAACAGGGCTGAAAGGTTTCATTATGTAAAAAGTAGCTCCTGCATCCATACCTTTTATGAAATCATCTACCTGGGTTTTGGCAGATACCATTATAACAGGAATATCTTTTGTTTTTGGATTTTCTTTCAGTGTCTTGCAAACCTGCCACCCATCAATTTTGGGCATCATAATATCGAGTAATATAAGATCAGGGCGATCATCTATTGCTTTTTTTATTGCCTCTTCTCCGTCAAAAGCTTCTATTACTTTATAACCATCCAGTTCCAGATTTATTTGAATATATTCAAGAATGAATTTATCATCATCTACTATAAGGATTTTTTTTGTAGCTTTTTCCGTTTCCTGTTTTAGTTGTGATAGTGCCTGTTCAGCCTTCTCCCCTCCTATTAATTTAAGGGCTTCTGCTGCGTTCTTTCTTACCCACCAGTCCGTATCATTTAATGCCTCTATCAGATTATCCACTGCTCTTGTATCTTTAATTTTTCCGAGAGCCCATGTTACAATACCTCTTACGAAATCATCAGGATCATTCATACTTTTTATAAGAGGTATAACAGCTTCTTTTACTCCCAGAGTTCCCAGTGCATCTGCTGCCTGTCGTCTTACTTCGACATTCTCATCACCCAGAGCTTCTATTAATGGCTGAACTACTCTATTATCCTGGGTATTCCCGAGTAGTTTTGTCGCTCTCTGCCTGTTTTTAGGATCATTATCACGCATCATACCAATAATTTTTTCTAATTCATCACTCATATAGACAAGCCTTTCTAAATATGTTATATAATTCAAATAATTTTAATACATTTCTTTATTTTTTTTAACATATTATTCAAATAATTTTGGCGGTTTCTGTCTTTTATCTTTCCACTGAAGAAACGCCATTTTTTCACTGCCTCTTGCAAAGGGAACAGAAGTTATTTTTATAGTTGTTTCCATCATTTTCTTTATTCTTTCTGCTTTCCCTTCCATGCAGAGATAAAGATATATAGTTCTTATTATTTCTTCTTCCTCCTGCGAAAGAGGTGCAGGAGATAACCTTTTATATTTTTCAATTAACCCTCCCTCTAAAATATTTTTCTTTATTTTTTCCTTATCAGGACTTGAAACTATTTTATCAATAAGTGCCTTCATTTCAGGATTTGAGAAGTTGTTTAATATCATCTGTTCTATTTTTTCTTCATCTCTATCCTTTTTTTCCATTGTTAACCTCTAGTTAAGTTCTTCCAGTGTTAATTCAGATTTAGTAAGACTTTCCTCCTGCTGGGAAGAAATTTCCGACAGGAATGCCTTTTTGTTATTTGCTATCATTAATGCATCTTCCAGATCTATAATTCCCTGATTTAATAACCTTATAAGTGATTGTTCCATTGTGCACATGCCTTCATGAGAGCCTAACTGTATGGTGCTGTATATTAAATGAAGTTTATCTTCTCTTATTAAATTTTTAACGGCAGGTGTTCCTAACATCATTTCACAGCAAACAATTCTTCCTTTTTTATCCCTTCTCGGTATGAGAGATTGACATATTACCCCCTGAATGACATCGGCAAACTGATTTTTTACGTTTGCTCTCTGATCTGCAGGGAAAAGGGTTATGAGACGGTTAATGGTTTCGTAGGTATTACGGGTATGAAGAGTTGATAGAATAAGTGCACCCATCTGACCTGCTTTAAGAGCCATTTCAGCAGTTTCTACATCTCTTATTTCTCCTATCATTACAATATCAGGATCTTCTCTCAAAGCACTTCTTAAAGCTGTAGCGAAATCAGGTGTATGCATACCGACTTCTCTCTGATTTATAAGGCATTTCTTTGGTTTATATACAAATTCTATTGGATCTTCTATTGTTATTATATGTTTGTAATACTCTTTGTTTACAAGTTCCAGCATAGTGGCAAGGGTAGTTGATTTACCTGAACCGGTTTTCCCTGTAACCAGTATAAGACCGTTTCTTAATCTTGCCAGATCATTTACTATGGCAGGTAAGTAAAGATCTTCTACTGTTCTTATCTCACTCGGTAGAACTCTCATGGCAATAGATTCACCGTTTAACTGTTTGAATATATTGACACGAAATCTTGCCAGATCGGGCACCTCAAGGGTAAAATCCAGATCTACTGGAGTTTCACTGTAAAACATACTTTTTTGATAGTTAGTTGTTATAAGTGATATGATTTCATGGACATCTTCAGGAAGTAATGCGGCATAATCAAGATGATGAAGTTTCCCGTTCAATCTTATTATAGGCGATGAGCCTGCCGACAGATGTAAATCAGAGGCACCCATTTCTATAGCTTTCCTGAACAGTTCCATCTCTTTTAAGGCGTTTAATTCTTTATCTCTTTTCATAAAAGGTTAGTTTCTCGGTTTGCACCGATTCCCTCCTTAAAAATTATATAAAATCTATTTTTAAATATATATCACTAATTATATTTAAGCTATCAGGAACAGTCAAGCAATTTCTTAATAATCGTCTTTTTATATATTGAATTAATCAAATTTCAAAAAAAACTGGAATATAAAAATTGTAAAAATTAAAAATTATTAAACATTCAGTTTCTATAAAACTATTATCTCATATCCGAGTATAACATGGTTTTACGGTTTTTCAAAATATTACTTCCTATAACTTTATTGGCATGGTTCGCTCTGAGATAAAAAATATCCTTTGAGCAGGTAAAAGAATGTGGATAAAGAAAAAAATCCTTAAGATTAAAAAAAATTTCTAGAGAATTAAGGATTTTACAATGAATAATTATAATTCAACCGAGTCAATTATAATGTACCCATAAAACTAGACACAAAAATGGGAAGGATTAAGTTTCAATAATTATGAGAA
>CAYSLJ010000269.1:0-5587 GCA_964431735.1 uncultured Synergistia bacterium
CGCGTGACGGGTGGTTCGTAATGCGTAATGCGTGATGCGTAGTTTCATCCATTACCGGGCGAACACAGTTCGTCCCTGCAACTCACTTTTCACGACTCACGACTCACGACTCACGACTCATTTTTCTTCACAGGAGCTTTTACCTTTTTCAGACCTATTTTAGCACAGAGATTCCCGAAGAAACCCGATTCTCTGGCAAGCATTGTTTCAAGCTCTCCTTTATCAAGCCAGATACCATTACATTCGTTGCATATATCTATAAGAATATTCATAAAGGTTACTTCTTCAAGTTCCATACCGCATTTCGGACATCTCATATAATGAAGTTCTTTTAATTTCTGTTTTTCTTCTTCCAGCCTTCTTGTAGTTTCTTCTTCTTGCTGTTTCTGAACCCTCATGGCATGTTCTTTCATGAGTTTTTCTTCCTGTTCTACTATATATTTTTCTTCTTTACTCAACCTTCCGCTTTTTATTATTGCCGGTTTTACCTCAATGTCTGCCTTAACACTTTTATGACTCTTCAATTTAATCCCATCTCCTCTCATTAATTAAATCGGGTTTTGAGTTTCAGGTTTTCTTACCCCGACACCCGGCACCCTTAAACTTTAAAATAACAACAATGTATCATACGTAACTATTATAAATTACCGGTTCTCTGTCACGAGGAATTATATGAACATAATCGATAGATGTAGAAACATTTGGAGTAGAAGTGGGAACAGATTTTTGATAACGGGGATATACGATAAAACATATAAAACCTATAATAATAGCCAGTACAACCAGGAGGACAGAAATAGTAAATATGAGACCTACTTTTTTCTTATCTTCTTCCGTTACCTTTTTACCAAGTCTTTCTCTTATAATCTGTTCCTTTTTCTTTTTTAAATCCTGTGGTGTTTCTATCTGTGCCGGTCTAAACCCGGAAAAGCCGGGTTGTGTCTGCATAAGGGCATCTCTAAATTCTTTAACTGTCTGATACCGTTCTTCCGGTTCCAGTGCAAGAGATTTATTTATAACCTTTTCAAGGGCAGGAGAAACATCTTTATTGATAGAACGAAGAGGATGAAAAATAAAAAGTTCCTCACACTGTCCTTTACCATTGGTAAGCACGGCATGCATGGTCGCTCCAAGTGTATAAATATCAGACCTGGCATCTGTTTTTCCTCCTCCATAATGTTCGGGAGAAGCTGTAACAACAGAACCAAAATCACAGTCAGTACTTTTACCTTCTTTTAAAAATCTGGCAACACCAAAATCAATTATTTTTATATTACCTGTATTATTTTCCACCATTATATTATCAGGCTTCAAATCACGATAAATAAGAGGAGGCTTAAGGTTATGAAGATAATCGAGTATATTGCAGATCTGAATAGCCCATCCTGTAACAGTGTTCTCAGTCAGGTAAATATCAGGAGAAGAAGGTAAAAGTTCCGTAAGGGTTTTTCCGTCTATATATTCCAGAACCAGATAATAATAACCTTCTTCTTCAAAAAAATCATATATCTTTACAATACCATCATGATCGAGCCGTTCAAGGGTACTTTTTTCCTGATTCAGAGCAATTACAAGCTTTGGCTGGGTGCCATCTACTTCTTTTATAATATATTTTCCATCAGGAATTGTAGTAGTATAAATGACCCCCATGCCTCCTGTTGTAAGAAAAGAGACTTTATATTTTCTCTTTAATACTGTATCTTTCGGAAGAATAGTAAGGGATTTATTATCACTTCCCGGACTTCCGGCAGGTAAAGGATCACGAAATAAAGACATATTTTTTAGTGAAAAGTGAAAAGTGAAGGGTGAAGGGAAATATACTATCCTGTTCACTACTCACTATTCACTTATCACTACTCCTTATTTACTTCTTTAAAAGCTTCAAGAGCAGGTTCTATAAGCAGAGGCTTTCCTGCTACTTTCATGGCAGAGTCTATATCTTTAAGACCGCTGCCTGTAATTACACATACAATTCTTTCATGAGAAGATACTTTACCTTCTCTGGCAAGTTTCCTCAATCCCGCAAACCCTGTAACACCTGCAGGTTCGCCGAATATACCTGTTTTTTGAGCCATATATTTTATAGTATCAAGGATTTCTTCATCTGAAACAGTCACAGCAGTACCATGTGATTCTTTTATTGCTCTCACAGCAGCGACACCATCTCTTGGGAGATCAACAGAAATACTGTCGGCAACAGTTGTTGCACTTACAGGGACTATATCTATTATGTCTGTATCTCTGCTCTTCTCGAAAGAAAGTGCAATAGAAGAACTCAATGTTGATTGAACTGCAATCATCTGCGGAAGACGATCTATAAAACCAAGTTCATATAGGTCCTTTAAACCTTTCCACAGACCGCTTATAATATTGCCGTCACCTACGGAAACAAATATTTTATCAGGCACTTTCCATTTTAACTGTTCACATATCTCCATAGTACAGGTCTTTTTACCTTCACGGGTAAAAGGATTATAGCCAGTATTTCTGTTATACCATCCATATTCTCCCGATACTTCCATACAGAGCTCAAAAGCCTGATCATAAGTTCCTCTGACCATTATTACTCTGGCACCAAAGAGAACAAGCTGTGCTATTTTCGCCTTTGGAGCTTTTTCAGGAACGAATATGACTGCCGGCATGGCAGCACTGGCACAGAGACATGCCATTGAAGAACCGGCATTACCGGTAGAAGCACCTGTAATAATATTTGCACCTTTTTCCCTTGCCGTCACAAGAGCTATTGCGCCTGCCCTGTCTTTAAGAGATGCACTTGGATTACGACTGTCATCTTTAAGATAAAGCTCAGAAATTCCGAGTTCTGATGCAAGGCTGTCCATTTTATAAAGTGGTGTCCAGCCTATATGAAGAGGAGAAATATATTTCATATCGGAAAAAGGCAATAACGGGAAATAACGCCATATAGAATAATCATTACAGGAAGCAAGACTTTTTCTGTCAAAATCCTTTTTTATATAATTATAATCATATATAACCTCAAGATTACCGGAACATTTCTTGCACAGATATGTTACTTCCGAAACATTATATTCCTGAGAACAGGAAAAACATTTAAAACCTTTTATCTTTTCCATAATACAATATCCTTTCAATTAACAGCAGTGAGTAATGAGCAGGTATTCAGGGGAATCGTGACGCGTAACGCGTAACGCGTGACGGGTGTTTCGTGATGCGTGATGCGTTATGAGTGATGCGTATTTAATCCCAGGGCGTTTAATTAAACGCCCCTACCCACTTTTCACTTTTCACTACTCACTACTCACTACTCACTACTCACTTAGTTATATGAGTGCCTGTTTTTCCAAGAATAGCATCTTTTATCTTCTCAGGACATGTAATAATAGCTTTTTCTCCTCCTTTTTCAAGGAAAGAAACTACTGCTTTCATCTTGGGAAGCATACTGCCGGGCTTGAAATGCCCTTCTTGAATATATTTTTTAATATCTTCCAGTGTGGCATGATCTATGTCTTTTTGATCAGGTTTTCCGAAATTCAGACATGCCTTCTCTACAGCAGTGGATATCATAAATATATCAGCTTTAATATTACTTGCAAGTAATGCAGAAGCATGATCTTTATCTATTACTGCTGCCGTACCTTTCAGATTACCATTTTCATCTTTTATAACAGGAATACCTCCGCCACCGACACCTATTACTACAAATCCGGCTTTAATAAGGGTTTCAATGGCATCCTGTTCTATGATCTCTACAGGTATAGGTGAAGCAACTACTCTGCGCCATCCGCGGCCTGCATCTTCTACTATATCCCATCCTTCTTTTTCTTTTCTTTCCATGGCAACCTCTTTAGAATAAAAACTGCCTATAGGTTTGGAAGGATTTTTGAAAGACGGATCATCTTTATCTACTACTACCTGTGTGACTACTGTAGCGGATTTTTTATTTATGCCTCTTTTTTTAAATTCATTTGTAAGAGCCATCTGGAATTGATAGCCAATAGCACCCTGTGTATCTGCACCGCAGGAATCAAGGGGTACAGGATGAAGTGCATCTATGGCTTTATCGGAACGAAGGAGGATAAAACCTACCTGCGGACCGTTTCCATGAGTGATAACAACATCATAACCAAGTTCTATCATATTTGCTATGTGACTGGATGTTTCACATACAGCATTATATTGATCCTCAACACTCTGATGTTTTGCATCTTTTATAAGAGAATTTCCTCCGACTGCAACAACTGCAACTTTTCCCATTCTAGAATAAATCTCCTTTCGTGTTCAGCAGTTCAGCAGTTCAGCAGTTCGCTTTTTAACTTCTCTGCTGACATGCTGACTGCTAAATTACATAGTTAATGCCATTATGGCTTTCTGTACATGTAATCTATTTTCAGCTACATCATAAATAATCGATCTGTTTCCGCTGGCAACTTCATCTGTCACTTCATGGCCTCTGTCAATCGGCATTGGGTGAGTAAAGAGAGCGTTATTACTGCGTTTCATCTTCTCTGCATCACATATCCATTCAGGATATTTAAGAGCCAGTTCTATTTCTTTCGGTTTTAAAAATTCACCGTTCTGATAGGCATTAGGACTCATCCAGTGACGGGAATAAACTATATCTGCTCCGTCATAACATTCATAAGGATCATTACATATTTCAAACTTTGCTCCTGCTTCTTCGCAGTTTTTCTTTGTTGCCTCTACAACAGCAGGGTCAAGGTCAAAACCCTTCGGATAGGCAAGAGTAACGTCCATACCCATACGGGAAGAAATAAGAATACTTTCCTGGACGGAACACCATGATCTTGCAAGGGCACCATGTCCCCATACCTGGAGAAGTTTTTTGCCTTTGAGATTTTTACCTATATGTTTTCTCATACCCATAACATCGGCAAGTCCCTGGCAGGGATGGAATTTATCGTGAGCCATACTTACAATAGGAATTTCTGCCCATTTTGCATATTCCTCAAGTAATTCATGTCCCTGACCGTAAAATGACACTTTATCTTCCAGAATTCTGATACCAATACCACAGGCATATCTGCTCATAACTTTTGCTGCATCTTCTACAGTTTCCCCTGCAGATTTGGCTGTTTTAAGTCTCATGTCTCCGGGAACTAGATACTGTGCATGGCCGCCCAGTTCTGTAGCGGCACATTCAAAGGACTGTCTGGTTCTTACAGACGGGTTATAGAAAAACATAAAAAATGTCCTGTTTTTAAGGACTTCACTGTATTTACCGGTGAAACGTTCTTTCTGCATATCCTCGGCAAGTTCCAGAATTTGTATCAATTCTTCCCCTGACCAGTCCTGTGTACAGAGTAAATCTTTACCTTTTAAACTCATAAAATTTACCTCCTGAAATTATTTGTTTACTTTAATTTTATGGAACAAATTTATTCTACTAAATTTATTTAATACCTTCTTAAAATTATATCTTCTTAAATGAAATATTTATATGAGAATCGTCACGGGTAACGCGTAACGCGTGACGGGAAGAACAAATTCTCATACTTCGTTGTGACCGAACCGTTAATAATTGTTAGGGGGTGTCAAGAAATAACCCAATCATATTTACGTCTATATCGTGACGCGTAACGCGTAA
>CAYSLJ010000270.1:0-937 GCA_964431735.1 uncultured Synergistia bacterium
ATGATAACCGTTCTAACAATTTGCCGGAGTTATTTTTCTTACAGTCCTAAGTATCGTAACAGGTAAATTGGTACCAAAAAAATATGGAACACGCTCCTGTCCCTGTCCGGGCTATGGAGGAAAAGATATGCCGTATTAAAAGAGAGTTATAAATGATATAGATGCAAAATATTAACAGTCTGCAAAACCAGTTTGCCATGCAACAGGATCATATCTTTTCCGGAAGAGTCCGGTCAGGAACAGGTTTTAAAAATGGGTATGAACTTATCTGGAGCGATATTTACTGAGGTGAGTATAAATAATGCATATTTTATTCTCGTGACGCGTAACGCGTAACGCGTGACGGGAGGATGCAATTTATTACATGCTCATGCTCAGGTCAGTAGAACAGAAAAGGAGTAAATCTTTATGAATTTCCCGAAAGGCATCAAATTTCTCCCCCGCAATTGCCGCCCTGCTACGGAAGAAGAGATGAATAATCCCCGTGCCCACACCTTTGCAACCTTCTGGCCTGATGGAGGCCTGAAAAAAGTTCAGTATTATGACGACCATGGAGAATCTGACCCATATCATGTACTTGCCCTGGAAAATAATAAAGAAGAAGGAAAATACTGGGATACACTCAGAAGTTATACAGAATACTCTGATGGATGTGCCACAACGAATGTTGACTGCGGAGACGAAACATGCAGTACCAGGGAAAATATTTCTTTCGAAAAATTTGTAAAAGAAGGTTTGACTATGTTTGAAATGCCTGTAATCCTTGTATTTCCTCCGGGAAGACAGATAAAATTATAAGTAAAAACAGCGTCAAATGGAATATTTTGAAAAAATTCACTTTATTTACTTATTTATATTTTTGTGATATAACTAGAATAGGGGTAAAGGGGAATGTGAGCCGAGAGGGGGTGAGTTACTATGCCCCTTGACGAGCGAA
>CAYSLJ010000270.1:1037-5516 GCA_964431735.1 uncultured Synergistia bacterium
TGGAAGAGCGAATGGAAGAGCGAATGGAAGAGCGAATGGAAGAGCGAATGGAAGAGCGAATGGAAGAAAGGATGGAAATCCTCCAGGAAGACCGGCATGGTATTATCATAGAGGATTGCAGACCGGAATAATAATAATGACGACTTCTTTAAAGACAGAGCCGGTGTTGTTACACCGGCTCTTTTACTGACCCGACTATAAGCATACAAGAAAGGTCTTCTTCCCGTCACGCGTCATGCAACAAAACACCTATACCTTTCAATTTCCCCCAGAATTCAGGAAAAGATTTATTTACACAGAGAGGGTTTTTTATTTTTATACCGGGTATCCTGAGTCCCATAAGGGCAAAACTCATAGCCATTCTGTGATCATCACATGTGTCAATTTCTGCTCCTTTATGAGAGCCTCCTTTTATAATGAGACTGTCTTCCCTTTCCCTCACAGATATACCGGTTCTGCTTAATTCTACAGCAAGGGCTTCCAATCTGTCAGTTTCTTTTATTCTCAAATTGGACACATTTTTTATAACTGTTTCACCTTCTGCAAAACTTGCTACAACAGCAAGGGTCTGGACAGTATCAGGCATGGTATTCATATCAATTTCAATGCCTTTCAAAGGCCTTCCTGTAAGAGAAATCTCTCTATCTTTTCTGATTACGGAACAGCCCATGGCTTCAAGTACATCTACAAATTTTATATCACCCTGAAGAGAAGAAGGATTTATATTTTTTACAACTACAGTGCCGCCTGTTATGGCTGCAGAAGCAAAAAAATATGATGCAGAAGAAGCATCACTTTCCACTGTATATTCACGTGAAATATATCTCTGCCCTGATTTTATAAAAAATTCTCTATAATTATCATTTTCAACATTAACGCCAAAATCTTTCATAATATCAATCGTAATATCAATATAAGATTTTGACGTAAGTCCACCGGCCACTTTAATCACAGTGTCTGACATGGCAAAAGGAGCAATCATCATTATGGAAGAAAAATACTGGCTCGAAATAGAACCTTTCATTTCACAGATTCCTCCGTGAAGATTACCTCCTTCTATCTCTACAGGGGGACATCCTGTAAGGGAATGACTCTTCACATGTAACTGTTTTAAACCATTCAATAATTCAATAATCGGTCTTTCTTTCATCCTGCTGTTACCGGTCAGAACAACTCTACCAGGACAGAGAGAAAAAAAACCTGTTAAAAATCTTGTGGCTGTGCCGGAATTTCCAAGAAATATTTCCTTATGAGGAACCTGTAATTTTCCGTCTGTACCGTAAACAGTAAAAGTATCTTCTTCTTCTATTATGTTAATGCCAGCTTCTCTTAAACCATGAGCCATATATCTCGAATCATCACAGATCAGCACATTTCTCAGCACAGTCTTACCTGTCGCAAGAGCAGCTATGAGAAGTGCTCTTGCAGTATAACTTTTTGATCCGGGAATTTCTACGGAACTATCGATATTTTTTACAGGTATTATTTCAATTATATCCAAACTCTAAACACTCCTGTCAAGAGCGAGAGCTATTTTCTTTATCTCTCCCATCAGAATATGAAATTTTTCAAAGGTAAGAGTCTGGTAGCCATCAGAAAGAGCATTTTTCGGGTCAGGGTGAACTTCTACAATAAGCCCGTCTGCACCGGCAGCTACAGCAGCCCTGGACATAGGAATTACCAGTTCATGATCGCCTGTACCATGGCTGGGGTCTACAAACACAGGAAGATGGGTAAGTTTTTTTAGTAATGGCACAGCATTTAAATCAAGAGTAAACCTGGTGCTGTCTTCAAAAGTTCTTATGCCTCTCTCACAGAGGATTACCTGTTCATTTCCTTCGGAAAGAATATATTCGGCACACATAAGTAATTCTTTTATAGTTCCGGAAAAACCTCTTTTTAATAAAACAGGTTTTCTCGTATTCCCTATTGCTTTAAGGAGGTTATAATTTTGAAAATTTCTTGCACCTATCTGGAATATATCGGCATATTTCTCTATAAGCTCTATTTCATTTGTATCCATAACCTCTGTTATAATCAGGAGACCTGTTTCTTCTTTTGCTCTTTTGAGCAGTTCAAGGCCTTTCTGTCCAAGTCCCTGAAAACTGTAAGGTGATGTCCTGGGTTTAAAAGCCCCTCCCCTTAATATTTTTCCTCCTTCCTCTTTTATTCTCCTGGCTGATACCATAATCTGTGCTTCATTCTCAACAGCACATGGCCCTGCAATAAGTACAATCTCTTTCCCGCCTATCCTGACTCCTTCTATATCTATTACAGTATTTTCGGGATGAAAACTTCTGTTTGCCAGTTTATAAGGCTTCAATATACGAATAACATTATCCACACCGTCAAGTAAAACAAAATCCCTTTCTGTGAATTTCCTTTCATCACCGATAACTCCAATGATGGTAACTTCTACTCCTTTTGACAGATGTGATTTAAATCCCTTTACTTCAACTGTTTTCACAACGTCTTCTATATGTTTTTCCGTTGCATCTTTTTTCATTACTATTATCATAATAAAATCCACCTTTCTTCATAACCTGTAACTCATTAATCATAATGGTTACATAAAAAATTTTTCCAGTTCTTCTATTTTTATTCTGACAATTTTCGAAGAACCTATCCTTTCTAAAATTACAAAATCAATTGTATTGGAATTACGTTTTTTATCTCTCTTTATGGCATCAAATATAATTTCTTTATTTAATTCAACTTCTACAGGGAGATTAAATTTTCTGAGAAGAGCTTTAAATCTTTCTGCTTCTTTTACCGGGAGTATTCCCATAGATAGAGAAAGATTATTGGCAAAAACCATACCGGCACTTACAGCCTGTCCGTGGGGCATACGTAAAAATTTTTCTATGGCATGTCCGAAGGTATGACCGAAATTCAATTTTTTTCTCTCGAAGGATTCCCTTTCGTCAAAATTAACGATATCGGTTTTTATAAAAATAGATCTCAAAATTACCTCCTGTATTTCAGGTTCTCTGAGAAAAAGAATATTATGCAGATGTTCTTCCACATATTCAAAATAAGATAAATCCTTTATTGCGGCATGTTTTATAATTTCAGCAAAACCACAGAGCAGTTCTACCTGAGGAAGAGTTTTAAGAAAATTAATATTACATAAGACAAATTCCGGCTGTTTAAAAAGTCCTATAATATTTTTATATCTTTTAAAATTAACACCGTTTTTTCCTCCTATGGAAGCATCTACCTGGGCAAGTAATGTAGTGGGAATAAATCCAAAGGATATACCCCGCATGTAAGTAGATGCAACAAAACCTGTTATATCACAGACTATTCCTCCTCCTATTCCCATAATAAAAGAAGACCTGTCTGCTTCAAAATAAAGAAGCTTTTCATATATATCCATTGCTGTTTCAACGGTTTTAATCTCCTCCCCTGTACCTATTTCTATAATATCACCGGGAGGGAAGTCATTTTCATAAATAGTTCTTACATTTTTATCTGTCACAATGAATATTTTTTTATTTTTATAAAATTTACTTGCTTCATCCAGAGATGTTCCGACTATAATTTCACAGGTACCTGTCTGTCCTGTCACTTTAAATATATGCAAAAGAAATCACCTTTCGTGATGCGTGACGCGTGACGCGTGACGCGAGGATTTATGATTTATCTATTTATAATAATTGCTGTAATAACCATTATAATTATAATGGAAACCAGCCACCAGGGCGTATAAAGACCTATAGAAAGAGTTATGAAAAGTAAAGGAAGAAGTGCAAGAATCATCATAACGAAAATTATGACTGATATAAATTTATCGCCTTTACAAAAATACCACCGGACCAGCATAAAAAGGGTTATACCGATAGATAAAGCCATAGAGCCGGCTCCTTTAAGCATATAAAGAAAAAGTGCAGCTATTTTCAATGGCAATTTTTCATGAGTAACGCCCAGATATCTCTCATGATATGGCATTATTTCCGGAGTAAATAAATAAACAAGACCAAAAATAATGACTCCTGCTGACGTTATATAAAGCATAATAGATGCAATTTTATTTTTCATAACAGTAACTTTAAGAGGAATTTTTCTAAAAATTTTTTACATATTTTCATATAACGATTTAATAAATATCATGAGTTAATGGTAAAATTATTTCTCCCGTTAAATGTCACGATTTTCCAATAAAACCTTAATATTATAATTGACAGGATAATTATTTGCAAGTTTATTATGTTTTTTATGACAGGTAAATTCATCTGTAGTAAAAACCAAAGTTAATTCAATAAATCTATAATCAGTGAAAAGTGAATAGAACATTACCTTATTCGCTATTCACTTTTCACTCTACCTAACAAACATTTCGATCACAAAAAAACATGAGAATTTGTTCCTCCCTTAACGCGTAACGCGTTACGCGTTACGCTTCTCATATAAATTCTAATAACTTATGAAAATTGCGTTTAAAAATGACAGGTGATTTTACATACAAGGGAAAAAGAA
>CAYSLJ010000271.1:0-5492 GCA_964431735.1 uncultured Synergistia bacterium
ATGTACTTCCGTCTACCTGATAGAGGTATGTATTTGTGGGGTCTATAGCAAGGCCATAAGCGCCGTAATATCTTGACTGTAATACAATTTCAGTAAAATCGCTACCATCTGGTTTTACTTTGTAAAGCCCATAAGCGTAAGAGGAGCTAAAATATAAATACGTCCCGTCAGAGCAAATATTATACATTGCATTTACTCCAGGCGAAATATCAGTTCCGGGCGTACCGTCAAGGAAATAGACTTTAATCAGCCCGTCACCATCATTCGGACATCCCAGATAAATGGTGCCCTCTGGAGCTACAATTTTACTTCTAAATCTATGTTCTTTTTCATCCGGTATTTCTATATTGCTCTTGCTCAGGATTCTCAATAACCCTTCCTCGCCATAAGGAACCCCAATAAATATACTGTCATCTTTCTTATACTTCTCATTAGTATCTACGGGTTTCAGAGAAGGCATTTCTATTGTTTTATCACCCATAACAATAGCATCATAAATATCATTAGACCTTTCTCTTGCTATTTTACCGGTTTGCAGGTTATTTGTGCTTTTCTCTGCAGCAATCTTATTCATTACCTTCAGGGTATCATGAATAGACATTATTCACGCCCCCTGCAATTCATTATCATCCGCTGTTCCCCGCCCGATGCGTTTAAAATCTCAAAATCAATTATTCTCTCTGCCGACTGTTTGTTTAAAAGAGATATTTCTATTTCCGCCAGATCTCCCAGTTTTATATCCCAATTTGCTACCGTATTTATCCCGATATTCTCATTTCTTTCGGATTCGCCCACTGCAAGCTCACCCACACGTTTTGCCGTATCATCGTCCGGTATCATATTATTAATAATATCGGAACTGGCTCTTTCTTCTCCATGCTGAAGGTCAATGGTAGAATATTCATTTATACACTTCCAGTTAAAACCTTCACGCCATATTGTTTGCTGCTCCGTCCATTCTTCTATAGTTTTAGGTATTTTTTCCGTTATTGTTTCATATTCCTGAGTAGAATCGTAATCAGATGCGGTGACAGGAGGAGGGTCTTCTATAGCTTCAGTGTAGGGAGTAGACGGAGGTTCTGTCGTGGTCTCGTATTCATCTTCGTTCGGGGGAGGAGTATAGGTTTCCCAGGATATTTGCACATGAATTTCCCCTGCTTCAGAGCCTATTGTTGCCGTTAATCCGGGAAGTATTCCAATCCCACTTGCATAAGTAACGGTTTTCTGAGATTTTAAAGTGTAATAATAATTTATTCCGCGACAAACTGTTTCACCATCAGCAGTTGTCTCTATTCCGTAAGGAGAGCCTTCCCTGCAGCTATTTTCGAGAACCGAGTAATTACCGATTTTAGCAACTTCTATCCCATCTACAAGAGCTAATTCACCAAAGAGATATTTTTCTTCTCTATCGATTATATCTTTTGTCGGATCTGATTTAAAGATAATAATGGGTGATACTGACATAAGTCGTCTCCTATAAATATACTCCAAGCCCGCGATTAATGGCCGCCTGTATTTCATCATGGGTTTCAAGATATCCACTGCAATTCAAAGGAGTCCCGTAAATCGGCTGGGCGGTATTCGGCGATCCCGGTGAAGGGGAAACAGGAACCGGAGCCTCTTTAGGTATCTGTCTTGTAACCTCTTCGTAAATAGTAGTAACATTCTTGACAGCAGTTTTTACTATCTCGGACGGACGGATTACGTTAATAGTATTAAACTTATCAACATTATCAGTCTGCAGGCTAAACTCTCCCCTCGTAAGGCTTTCCGGTATTCTCCAGTTGGTAATTTCCGGGTATTCGGTAGGGAGGGGAATTTTTCTAAAAGTAATATTATTTTTTAAATAAGGAATTTCCCCCGGCAATATAGCCCTATTGAGGATAATCGGATTTACTACATACTCCAATGCCCCGGCCTGACAGACTTGATCTATAAGTTCGACAGGCGCTTTTCTCTGGCAGTGTAATTCCGAGATAACATCAAAAGGCTTACCCTGATATTCAATATTTAAATACTCCTTTACTACCTGCTCGCCCTGATTATCCACCACTTTTTTACATACATCTTTTATTACCCAGTCTGATTTCAACATATTTATCATTATTACCGGCAAATGTTCATTAATATCCTCCTGAAATAACAGGTAATCGTCTTTAGAATCGTAAGTAGTTTGCTTATTCCATGAACTCTGCTGAGAAGTGTATTGATATCGAGTAACAGGAGTAACACCATATCTGTGATTTGTCGAAACAACCTTCGCTAAAGCAGGAGGCGCTTCGGTAAAAGTGACTTCTCCGGTATTTGCATTATAAACTTCTACTGTTAATTCGTACTCAACGTAAGGATCAAGAGTAACATAATATGCTTTTTCTATACTCTGTATGGGGACAAAGCGATTTATAGGAGTGAACGTTTTTCTTACTCCATCTGCAGATTCTCTATAAGAGCAATTAATTACAAGCATATATTCACTTGTAGAACCGGTGGGTACCGAAATGGTTTTGCCGGATTCGTAATTAACCATTACCTGAGTGGTCTCATCTTTGAGCTTTTTCGTCAGAGTCAGACTGTGATAAGTCCTGGCATCTATTCTTATTAAAGTCTCCTGGGAGACATAAGAAGGTATTGTAGTTTTCCTTCCGAGAAGCTCCGAGAATTCATCCACACCGCTTAAAGACAGAACATCCGTACCTCTTTTTTCTTTTATTACAAGGCGGGGATAAATATAAAAACTAAAACTATTGCCTATTCTCCTGCAGTCAATAATACACAGGAATTTTCTTGTTCCTTTTTTTTGATGAAAAATTCCCTTCTCTATCACTCCTGCCCATTCATTGTTCGGATTTGTATATTTTCCCGTAAAATTGCAGAGTTCTATGTCCCAGATAACAGAAGAACTTATGGCGGGATTTAACTTTGCCATACCAAGGTCTGCAGCAGGTATTATCTGATATTCGCCTGTGTCGGGATACTGGATTGCGACTATAGATCCAATCCTGGAAGTTTTTTCATTGTAAGTCGGAGGTTTCGGAGTGTCTTTTACCTGAACTCCGTTCTTTATCGTAAAAGTCTGCACCATTGAACGGTAAATATTCTCTCCGCCCAGGACGGTGCCATAAAAAAATCTTCCGGCAGACTTTTTTTTCTTTCTCCACAGGGCGCTGCCATAGAAAAAACTTCTTCCAGCTTCTGCACTGTTTGAAACTTTCCCGAAAAAAGGTATAATAAATCTATCGCCAGAATATCTTCTGTCTATTCCTACCAGCTCTGCACTGTTTGAAACTTTCCCGAAAAAGTAAGGCATTAAGTATAACTCCACATGTCTATATAAAATAAGTTTTTATTTACCGGATAATCAACAGGCGGCGCAAATTTTACCCAGAAATATCCGACGCTGCCAGATGCTATTGCTTCCGCAAAAGGCAGATCTGCATTTACGAAAGTTTCTCCGTCAAAACTATACCAGATATGTTTCATTGCTTCCGATATATCTATATCAGCCTGGTCTCCGTCCGTAAGGGCAAGATTAAAAAAGAGTTCCATTCCGGTAAGCACGTTATACATTGGGTTTCCAACGAAAGCTATACCTATCGGAGAACCTTCATTAACAACTATCTGAGCCTGACCGGAGGTTGAATTTACATTTTGAACTACAAGCGAATATAGTCCCGGAGGAGGGTTTTTATAGTAATAATCGGCCCTTAAATCATGACTTACGTCTCCGCCCAGGGGGTCTGTATCGAAAACAACTCTCCCCATGTTACAATACTCAAAAGCAGGTGTAACTTCAGCATAAATGGATGTCAGCGCATTATCGCAATTATAGTAAGTTCCATTCCCGAAAAGACACGGATAAGGTGTATCGTAGACATAATTCCAATAAACTTCATCTGCCTCTGGAGGAGTAGTTATTACTGTGCCTACTGAAAATTTTGCTTTAAGATATAACATCTTATAAGCGTTTTCTTCCTGTTTTTTCCAGAGAAGCTGAGTTATATCTCCAAGGTAAACATTTCCAGGAGCAGTCAAACCTGCAGTTCCATCAGCGCTTCCAGATGGAAGAGATGACCAGTCACCTTCTCCATTAGAAATTTCCCACTCGACACTTCCTACATAAACCCCTGGCGTGGTTATATTTATATATAAATTCTTAACCCATTCATTCACGCCGAAAATTACATAATCTGTAGCAGTCTGCATGAAAGTGATATTCCCGGTAGAAAAATCTGTATATTGCCCGGTCGAACTATTATACCTGAAACATTTTCCACGACTTTCCACTTTCGTTAATTTACCCAGAACCGGATCTTCTTTAGCCACCTGCGATTTCTGAAAAACATCGTTTTCATTTCTCTTTATAATCCTTGCGAAATTCACAGGAAAACAGTTCTGACCGCTTACGGAATTGGTTTTATTGACGGCGCGATGATTTACCATATCCTGCCACCAGCAGAGAGTAGGTATCTGGCCGTTACCCTTAAGTCCGAGCTGCACGGTATAATCAGTTCCGGGAACATTTACCCCTGAGTCTATATAGGTTTTTTCGGTTACTCCGTCATCTGCCACAAGAATTAAATCTTCCATTATATATATCTCCTTTACACTTCTGCCGATATAGTTAAATCTATGCTATACCTGTAATTCTTTCCCCCTGAGCCTTCTATCTTATCGAACCTGGGAGGTTCCATTACGCCTATAAAATACCTGGTCACATCCTGTATTGAGGTGTCGCAGAATAATAAATTTTCACCTTCAAGAAATCTGGCAATAATCTGCAGTGCAAGTTCATAGGAGATATCATCTCCGCTTAAATTCAGCTTACCGCCGATAACACTATACGGGTAAGTTACAACGGTCCTTTCGGGAGCCAGTAAATTCCCGTTTAAATCGCAGGGAATATTCCCCACGTAAACCTTTGTATGAGATTGGATCTCCGGAAGAAGAGGCACTCTCGGATTTATCGGAAATTCAATCTGTCCCGTATCGTCAGTATATGCCAGATAACTCATAAATCTCTCCTTTACGAAGGCTTCCTGAATTTTTGAATCAGAGAATTAAGCTCACGTACATTCCTTTCTACTGGCGTCGCAGTGGCAATCTGTTTGTTATCCAGGGAAGTGTTATAATTAGTGACATTAGTCGTTGATTTATAATTTGAGACCTGTGAATTAGTAGTGCTATAAGATGGGGTGTTAACGATGTTTGACACGCTTGAGACCATACCGCCAAGCATGTTCATTACCATATCTTTCATGCTTTTAGCCACAACGGGAATAGCGAAGTCGGAGGTCATTTTCTCCATTGCCTTAAAGGCCATTGTATCATTGGCGGGATTATCAAATCCCCAGCTACCCAGATCACCAAATGTGCTATAATTCGGAGTCCAGTCCCATCCCTGATTGCTTCTACTCGGATTCACCGATGGCTGGGGTGACTGAGGCGCGTTCCCTGTTCCAAATTGACCCGCGTAAGGGTTGGCTATACTACTT
>CAYSLJ010000272.1:0-5491 GCA_964431735.1 uncultured Synergistia bacterium
AGAGCCTCACACACCGGAAGGTATTTGATGACTTTTCGGATAGGCTCTTAGTAACTATAATGAAAAATAAAGAAGGATTCCGCTAAAGAAATAGACAATTCTTTTACAGAAAAATGAAAGTGCAAAATTGTTTGTGTAATATTACTGAACTGAGTATTCAATAAACGTTTTCCTCACGTCACACGTCAGGAGGCTTTAAAGGTGATTTACACAAATTTACGGCACAATTAAACAAATTGAGAGGAGTTCTCCTGTTTTATGAAAGCAATTGAAGTGAATCAGAAATATGAAGGTCTTCCCGAACCTTTAGGTGAAATCCCTGTGTTCGGTTATGTTCAGCCCTGGAGTGAATATCATCCTGAGTGTAATCTTAAAGATAGGACTAAATGGAAATATTTTCCCTGTCAGACAGCCAATATAAAAGTTAAAGGTGTATATAAAGACATAGAAGTTAAAAGTAATAAATGGATGGAAATATCCTGCAACGAAGCAAGAATTTCTGCAGAAACAGGAGGAGGCCCCTTCGGTGCTGTTATAATTCAGGTTGATAATGAAACAAATAATGTTATAAGATACTGGAAAGAACACAATCATGTTAACGAATGGAACGATCCCACAGCCCATGCGGAAATATCCGTAATAAGAATTGCCTGTGAAGAACTTGGCGTTTATGATCTTGGTGCCATACATAAAGACATTACAAAACTTCATCAGAAAGGAGAAACGTCTCATTGCGAATTATATAGCAGTTGCGAACCATGTCCTATGTGTATGGGAGCTATTTACTGGGCTCATATTCCTGTCCTTGTTTTTGCTGCCACACGATTTGATGCTTCACAGCAGGGGTTGAATTTTATTGATGAAGAACTTTATAATGAATTCAGAAAACCTTACAATGAAAAGAAAATAAAGATATATCAATCTACATGCGCCAGTTCCCTTGATGCGTTTAATTTATGGAAAAGGACCGAAAAGACTTATTATTAGGCAGTTATAGTGTAATAGAGTCAATAGTGAAAAGAATAATTATCTATTATTCAATTATTTTTATTGAACCGGGCATAAACATGTAATAAAGGTTTTTCCCGTTACGAGTTACGCGTCACGAGAGCATCTATGTATTATTTATGCTGACCTCAGTAATTATGGATTTTTATGAAAATATACTTTGGGACTGTAAGAAAATAAATCTGGAAAATTATGGTTTTTGTCCTCCCGTCACGCGTTACGCGTTACGCGTCACGATTTTAATTTTAAATATGATAAGGTTATTTTTTTACAACTCCTTTGTTGTATAGATAATTACATTACTGAATTCCACATGTATTTATCTATCCAGATGAGTATAAATAAAGGATTGAAGTTTTAAATATAGAATTTATAGAAAAAATCATCTTTATTAGTGTAAAATAAAGCTTTATATAAAATTATGTAGATGCATGAAAATTCGCCGGAAGAGGTGGAAGCTATGGCAAAAAAAGAAGGGATTTTTTCACGATTATTTTCCAGATTAAAAGGCGGAGAAGAAGAACAAAAAAAATCTACCTTTGTTACCAGGGAATATGAAATTACTCCTGATTTTTATGTTACTATAATTAAAGGTGACCAGAAAGGTAGAATATTTAAACTGTCCGAAAATCCTCTTTTTATTGGTAGAAATAATGATGTTCTTATCATAACTGATAATAGAGATGCAGTAACGGAAAAACTGGCCAGAATTTTCTGGAATGAACATAAACAGTCTTATATGATTGATAAAGATGAAAGTCTAAAACCTGCTGTAGTGGACGGAACAGTCATAACAAAAGAAACAGCCCTTAAAAACAGAAGCCAGATCATTATAGGACAGAATATTATCGAATATAGAAGAAAAGAGATTTCTACCTGCCCGGATAAATCTGTCAGATCCGATAATTTTGATGATGTTAACAGATTGTTTGATGAATTTTCATCAGAAGTGCCAGATAATTTACCGGAAAAAAATTTTATACACGAAACTGTTACAGAGGAAACATATATTGAAGCTACAGAAGAAGAGGATATACGGAAATTTGATAGCGGATATATACTTGAAGTCATATCAGGTATTGAACAGGGCAGAAGATTTGTGCTGGACAGACATGTTATATCTATAGGAAAACTTACGGCTATGGAAAGACACGGGTGGATTTTACTTGATACTTCTTCTATATCTGTCGAGCAGGCTACCCTTAAGTGGATGGATAAATATAAAAAATTTGCCATAATCCATACTTCAGGCGCTATAACTCCTACATCGGTAAATGACAGAGCCATATCTGACAGAGAATTTACGTTGCTCAGAAGTGAAGATATTATAAGAACCGGTAATATCAAAATGGTAATAAGATATACAGGTTCAAACAGAATAGATAATGATTTTGAAGAAGAACATTCTGAATATGCTGCCCGGTTTTCTGAAGATAATGTTGAAGATAGTACAGGCAAAAAAATGGAATCTTTTGGCAGACGGCAATATGCTTCTCCAGGATTTTCAGAAAGAGGGAAAGATTTTGGAGATAGTACAGGCACAAAAACGGAATCTTCCGGCAGCAGGGAATATTCCTCTCACGGCCTTTCAGGAAGAGAACAGACTTTCAGGGATAATATTCATAGAAAACTGGAATCTTCCGGCAAACGGGAATATTTTGCCTCAATGAGTTCCGGCAGAGCATCGGAATGTGCAAAGTCTTTAAAAGAGGAGCATCAGAAACCTGAAACTGTAGCCAGGAAGAAACCGGTACAGGATGAAACTCTTGAAGTGTCATTTAAAGAAGCTCATATGTTTCAGGTAGTGGGAGGCCCTGACAGGGATAGAGCATTTACCATAAGTAAAGCTATGCTGGAGAAAAAGCTTGTTATAGGCAGGAAAGGAAGAATAAGAAAAGATATTGAAATTGCTGATGATTCTATGCTGGACTCTCATGCCAGTCTGACTTTTGAAGATATATGGCTTATCATTAATTTAGAAGATGAAGATGGAGAAATTCTGGTAAACGGATTATCAATTATAAAAAAAGGCCTGGAAGACGGTGATGTGATAAAAATAGGAAATACCGTTATAGAACATTACCTGGTAGGTTCTAATGTGACAAAAGGAGCAACTCTGGAAATGATGGAAGGTTTCAGGGTAGGTCTGATTATTCCTGTGAAGAAAAAACAGATACTTATAGGAAGAAAATCTGATGACCATATAAAAAAGGATATAGAATTTCCCGAAGACGATAGAACTGTATCCCGCCAGCATTGCCGTATAGAAAAAAAAGGAAATAAATTTTATCTGATCAATCAGAAATCAAAAAATTTGACCCTTCTTAATGGAGTCCTTGTTACTGAGCCACGACCACTGGTAAACGGCGATAATATACAGATAGGAGACATTACGGTATTTTTATTCAAATGTTTTACTCCACCTCTGATTTTAAGAGAAAAAAACAGAGAAATTAGAAAAACTGTAGAAGAGAAAGTTATTATACTTGATTACAAAGATAGAAAATTACCTGCCGTAACACAGGAAATAGATAGCATGATACTGATTCCCGGAGGAAAATTTTATATGGGAACCAATCAGGAAGGTGATTCCAGCCCCGGTCATACAGTTCATGTAGATCCTTTCTATATAGACAGATATGCTGTTACAAACAGACAGTACGCAGAATTTGTTAATAATACCGGTTATAAAAGTGAAGGGGGATGGGAAGAATATTTTTCGGGAGGGAAAGAAGATTACCCAGTAGTAGGAGTTACCTATAATGATGCCATGGCCTATGGAACGTGGAAAGGGAAGCGTCTGCCCACAGAAGCAGAATGGGAAAAAGCAGGAAGAGGGGAAGATGGAAGGCTTTATCCATGGGGCAATGAGTGGTCATCTGAAAGATTATGCAGTAAAGACGGAGGAGAACTTTCATCAGTATATTCTTTCAGTGAAGGTGCCAGCCCTTACGGGGTTATGAATATGCTGGGTTCTGTATGGGAATGGACCGGCGACCACTATGGTTCCTATCCTTACACATCAAGACCTGTAACAGACCAGGGAAAAGAAGTTGTTATAAGAGGGGGAGATTTTCTTACAGAACTTAAAGAAAACGGTATTACAATAAGAGCCGGTATATGCATCGATGAATATGTTGATGGTGTCGGTTTTAGATGTGCAAAGTCTGCATATGAATAACCTGATCATATAGGAATTTTCATTTTTTATGCCGTAAATTAAGCTTTAGATAAAACTTTATCCTGAGACAGTTAGCTAAATAATTTAAAGTATTGAATGTTAACAAAAGGTTAACATATCATTGTTGTTTTATAAAGCAATATTTATTATACTGAAGGTGGTATTTTATATTTACAATAGATGAGCATTTGTATTTATAAAGTACTCTTATGATTATAAAAATTTATGTGTGTGATAATTATTAATCTTTTTATATTTTTATGCTAATATTATAAAAAGGATATGCATACTATGAAAATTAACAGAACGATAATAAATAAAAATAATGGGACATTAAACAAAGGTACTATTAATGAATTGGCATATGATGTTTCTGCAGATATGGAAGAGAAAGAAGATTCTTTTAAATCAAATTCCCATATAACTGCCTATACAATGAAGAGTATGTCAAAAGAATTTGATATGCAAGAACTGGGTAACCTTGTTCTGAAAGGAGAAGCCAGGTTTAAAGGTAAAATAAAAGCAGATATAGATGTTTCTCCTGATAGATTTCTGGCAAATCCTGGAGTTAAATTTAAACAACAGAATGTTGTCGGTATGGGATTGGAAAAAAATATTAACCTTCCAAATATTCAGATAAAGGGAAAAATAGAGGCAGGTTTACAGGCAAATGCAGATTGCGGAGCAGAAGGAGTTTTTTATATATCTTCTAAAGAATGTGAATTTGGTTTTAAACTTGCTGACAGAATAGAGTTTGGTACCTATGAAGGTACCAGGCTGTCTGCTTCCACTCGGAGAGGCAGTAATCTGGATTTGAGTGTAAGACTGGAACAGGGGCCTCAATTCGGAGGAGCTATAGGAGCAGGTATTAAAATTGATAGAGAAGCAATTCATGGCAGACTTGAACTGGACGGAAATTTTGGTCTTTTCGGAACAGATATTAAAACATCTTTTACTCTCAGGTATGACGATGTAAAATATGCTGTAGATAAAGTTGTAAATGCAGTAATAGCAGGGCCTCTGGGCATAGTGGTTTCCAGAATTTTACACAGAGACGAACAGGGTGATAAGGTTCAGGAGAAAGAGACTCCTCAAAAGGAAGATAATAAAGGGAACTCTGTGGAAAAGACAGAAGACACCGGAGAGGCTGAAGTGAAAAGGACAGCAGATAAAGATTATATAGAAGATGACTCACACCATAACGTTTCTAATCAGCATTTCAAATGACACATTCGCAAGTTTGACGATACTAAGAGCCTATCCGAAAAGTCATCAAATACCTTCCGGTGTGTGAGGCTCTTC
>CAYSLJ010000273.1:0-5437 GCA_964431735.1 uncultured Synergistia bacterium
ATATAATATCATGCCTGTAATAAAAGCCCAGCTATATTTCCTTCTTGCAAGGAGGCCAAAACCGGCAAAAACACAGGCCACAAAAAGATCAAAACCAAGAGCGACAAATTTTGCAATACCTCCGAAGTTACCGGCAATTGCATCTACCAGCTGTGTTATTCCGAGTCCTATAACGAAATTCAGATTACCTCCTGCCATCATAATAACAGTATTTATCAGAGAAAGAGCTGCAATCCAAAAAAACCAGTCCGCTCCCCCCTTAAACTGTCTTTCCAGATTTGCCTTTTCCCCCATAAGTTTCTGATTTGTAAGGAACTGCTCCTTATCAGCAGTAGAGGTTTCTTCATTATTAAACAATCTGTTCTCTTCCATATAAAACATCCTCTCTTTAAAATTTTATTTATATATTTCACCTGGCACATGACGATCCATTATATCCAGGTGTGTTTCCACTTCCTGTTCAACAAAAAGAGCCTGATCCGGTTCATTTAGTCCTGAAAGCAATGTAACCTTTCTATTATCTCCTTTTAAAATAGCATTTACACTGTATGTCCTTGTAATACCATTTTTCCCCCTACTGATATGTTCCTGACAGTAAAGCTGTTCTAATTGAGCAGAATTTATATTATGCACAGCCGGCCAGGGTAAAGGTCCGTGAGAAATAGACAGCTCATAATCATTTACATCTATAAAGGTTTTATTCAAAAAACCTGCCATTGTAGAATAAGTAAGACCTATTCCGACTGCAACATGAAGGACAGGAAATAATAACATAACAGTATATGAAAATGGATCCTTTGAGTAAACAGTCAGGGCAAAGTAATACCAGGTTATAAGAGAAACATCCCAGAAAATACAAAAAAAAGCCATAAATATACAAGAATAATTAAACCATTTTCTGGTAATTCTGAGTTGCCTTCCCAGTTGTTCCACAGTTATACTGGCAGGCATGGGAACCTTCATTCGTATTTTTCCGTCTGTTCTGGGACGTTCGCCTGACTCGTCCTGTTGCTCCTCATCTGCAAAAACTCTCCCGCGAAAATTGGGATGATCTCTGAAATTTATTACAGCACAACAGCTGCCGCATCGCCCTATAGCCGTATAAGGATCTATATCGTAATCAGGAAGCTGTATACCGCAGTTTTTACAGTAATACATTCATGAATACCTCCATAAAATGCGAATAATTTATTATCACGACAAAACAAAAAATATAAAGATTTCTTTAAAATATAATTTCATCAGTCAAACGTTTCAGTTATAATGTTAACCATATGAATATATAAACCGTCTAATAATTTGTTAATATTAATTATTATAGTTAGTTTCATAACTATCCATAAATAACAACATCGTAATGCGTAAAGCGTAATGGGTGATGCGTATGGATTAAACCCGTGACGTGTTACGCTTTACGCGTCATGAATACTTAAATTCTAATAAGTTATGAAATACACTATATAAGGAAGGTGTTACTTTATGGAAAAATATCCTATATGGCCTCTGTTTCTGAGTATAATAATAGTCTTATTACTGAGTTGCAATATTGTTCAGAGTTATTCTAAAAATGAAGAAAGCAATTCCATAAGTCAGGTCACTGCTGTTGCAGGCCAGCCAGACAGAGAGGAAACATTAATTACTGCCCTGGAGAATAAAAAAACGAAAGAAGAAAGAAAAAAAATACTCGAAGAAAACAGAGAAATTGTTACACCTTCACTTGTTATTGTGTTGCTTAATAAAGCCCGTGCTTCTGTTGACTACATGACTATGTCTACCAGAAAATCTCAGGATCTGGGCAAAATAGCCGTTGAAGTTGCCGAATTTACAGGGGATAAAATCAGTATGGCAAAAGCTCTGAAATACAATGCGTCTTTTGAGGTATTGGAAAAAAAAGACACTTACCCGCCATCTCTGCAGAAAGCACTTGAACTGTTTATAGAAGCAGGCGACAGAAAAGGTGAGGCCTGCTGTTATTACCAGCAGGCAAAAATTTTCTACTTTACTTCAAATGAAACAGAAAAAGCTTCAGCTTTTCTGGATAAATCCATGAAAATATTTGAAGAAAGAGGCGATGATTTATCTCTCGGTGATTGTTATCAATTAAAAGGTCAGGTTTATAAGTCCCTGGGCGATAAAGACAGAGCCATAGATAATGTGAAAGAAGCCATTACACTGTATGAGAAAAAAGGAGATATTATAAATATACTTTCTTCCTATCAGGAAATGATTTATACCTGTATGTCCAGAGGTTTTTTAGAAGAAGCAGAACATTACCTTGAAATAAAGAAAAAATTAATAGACGGATTAAAACCTGAAGAACTCATAGATTATTCCGGTAAAGATGAGGCATATAGATTCCGGGATAGTGAATTTAAAAGCAAAGAAAAATTGCTTGTTGATTATTATATGACTCTGGGACAATTATACTCTACTATGGGAAAATATGAAGAAGCCATCAGAAGTAACAAAAAAGCCATAGAAACAGGGAGTAAAATGGACATGAGAAGCTTTTCGGAAATGTATGCTCTATGGAATTTAGGTGGACTTTACGGATCACTCGGCCAGAAAGACATGGCTTTAAAATATTATCTTGAAGCTGTAAATAAAAAAAACAGGGATGATGAAATAAATCTTATTGCTGCAAACTATATGCTTCTTGGCCATTTTTATTTAAAAGACATGAATGAACCTGATGAAGCCATGAAATACTATGAAATTGCCTTAAAAGAATCGGAAAAGATAGAAATGAACGTATTCAGAGATCAATACAAAGCACTCTGTATAAGATTTATTGGTCAGGTATTTATGGAGAAGGGAGATTTTGAGAGAGCCATAGAAAAATCACAGGAATCTCTGAAGATTTTCGAAGAACTTCATAAAGATTTCGGCCATAATGAAAGTTATCTCGTATGGAATTATGACTTACTGGGGAAAGCTTATCAGAAAAAAGGAGATGGAGAAAAAGCCCTTTTATATATGAATAAAGCCCTGGAACTTGCAAAAGAGAGCCATATTCAGGGGAATATTTGCAGTGCTTATAAATATATGGGAGATTTTTATTTTGATAGAGAGAATTTTTCTATGGCTCTCGGTAACTATCTTGAAGCACTGAAAGTGGCGGAAGAAATCCGTTCTTCCTACCTGCTCTGGGAATATTATTTTACTGCAGGCAAAACCTACGAAAAACTCGGAAATCTGAAAGAAGCTTATAATGCCTATAATAATTCCATTAATATAATAGAAAATATGAGACAGGAATTTAAAATAGAAGAATTAAAGAGAGATTTTATGCAGGATAAAATAAAGGTCTACGAACATATGATAGATATTCTCATAAAAATGAAAAAAGAAGAAGAAGCCTTTAATTACAATGAAAGATGCAGATCCAGAGCTTTTCTGGATATACTTGCAAATCAAAAAATAGATATCCGTCATGGAGTAAATACGGCACTGGTACAAAAAGAAGAAGAGTTAACGAACAGAATTCAATTCCTTTCCAGCGACATAAGACAGGAAAAAGGAAAACCGGTCATTTCACAGAGAAGTGCTTTTATAGAGGAAAGAGACAATACGTTAAAGAAACTGAAAATTGAATACAGACAGGTTCTGGAAGAGATAAAAATGGAAAATCCCGAATATATGTCTCTTATAACTATTAATCCCTGTACACTTGAAGAAATAAAATCTTTTCTGGATAAAGATACAGTAATAATCGAGTATTTCGTCGGAGAAAATAAAAGTTACTGCTGGATTACGGATAATAACAGATTTAACACCGTAATTATAGATCATAAGCAACATGATATAGAAAACCTCGTAAGAAAATACCGTGAAGTTGCCTGTGATAACATGACTCCTGAGAAACTGAAAAATAACGAATGGAAGGATATTTCAAAGAAACTCTACAATATGCTCTTTAAAGACGGAGAAAAATATATGGTAAATAAAAAAAGAATCCTTATTTCTCCTCATAAAATTCTTCACTATATTCCATTTCAGGTAATGTCTGACGATAAAGGTATTATGCTTGTAGAAAAATACGATATATCCTATCTGCCATCGGCAAGTCTATTGAAATACTGCCAGAAAAAAAATACCCTGAAAAAAGAAAAACTTCTTGCCTTTAACCTGGGTAATTTTAAAGCAGACGACCTTCCCTCCCTTCCCGGTACGGAAGCGGAAGTTCAATCCATAAGTCAATATTTTCCTCTAAAGGAAGTCTATTCAGGGAAAGACATGGCTGCAGAAATGTTATATAAAAAAGGAGGAAATTTTGATATACTTCACCTGGCAACACACGGTATTCTGGACACAAACTCTCCTCTCTTCTCTTCACTTGTTTTTTCTGACAGACGATTGAATGTATATGAAATATTTGATCTCAATCTTAAAGCCTATCTTGTAACTCTGAGTGGGTGTAAAACAGGACTTTCCGAAGATGCCAGCGGAGATGAACTTGTCGGACTATCCAGAGCTTTCATATATGCAGGAACTCCTACAATATGTTCAAGCCTCTGGGATGTATCAGACAGGGCCACTTCTGAACTGATGAAAAGCTTTTATTTTCATCTCAGAGACAAAAATAAAACAGAAGCTTTAAAGCTTGCCCAGTTAGATATAATGAAAAAATACCATCACCCCTTTTTCTGGGCTCCCTTTGTTTTAACAGGTGACTGGCGATAATTGAGTCACTATAAATTTTTCTGATTATGAGAAGGAATATCATTATATACTGAAGAATAATCAGAGAAATATTTATTATAAGGAGGAATAATGAAATGTCACAAAAAACCATAGTAGCCCTTTTTGTATTAATAATCAGTTCTTTTATCTTAACAGCTTCCATAGGATATTCTGCTGAACCCTATCTCGGAACAGATCCTGTCATATCAGTTGTAGACAGTTATTTTCAGGCAGTAGGCACAAAAGATTTCCATACAGCCTATTATCTCAGAACAGAATGCTGGAGAAATTGGACTTCCTTAAAAGCTTTTACCGACAGCTGGAATAATAATGTAACAACCAGATTGGTAGACAGAAGTGCCTGCTGGAACGGTGAATGTAAAGCTGTAGTAAAAATCAGAATATATACAGAAGATAATCACTGTAGCTGGTGCCAGCAAACTGCACCCAGATACTATTCAGGCAAAGTATATCTCGTATATGAAAAATGTAGAAGAGCCTGGAAAATAGACGCCATAGCAATTGATGAAGAGATAAACGGAATTAATTTCGGAAAATAATTTTTACAAAATAACTGGACATTAAAAAGCTTAGGTTTTTTCACTTAAGCTTTTTATTTTTTATTTACTGACCTTAGGACTTTAAGAAAAATAACTCCGGCAAATTGTTGGAACAATAAGTACCCTCGCGTCACGCGTTACGCGTTACGCGTCACGATATAAATTATAACTATGATGTAATTATTTTCAGACAG
>CAYSLJ010000274.1:0-5362 GCA_964431735.1 uncultured Synergistia bacterium
ACCTTCCGGTGTGTGAGGCTCTTCCGAAAAATCTATAATCCTCTTGCAAAAAAAAACTCTTATTGCAGACTGCTACGATATTACATTTGTTTAATTTATAAATTACTGTTAATACGGTATATATTTTTCTCCAGAGCCTCACACACCGGAAGGGTGTAGAATAAATATTACTTTTCGGATAGGTTCTTAGTACCGTAACAGGTAAAAGGATACCCATAAAAAGCTTCTGCCTGGCAGGCTCTGGAGAAGAAAAATTAGTTTTTTCTATAGTATTAAAAATTAAATAAGGGTTAATTTATTGTCTGTAAAACAAATTATATAAGGCAAATTATTTTTCTTCGTAAGAGCCTGTCAGGCAGAAGCTGATAAAATGGTTACGAACTTATCTGGAGAGGTACTTAGGAGTTGTCAGGAAATAACTACATCATATTTACAATCGTGACGCGAGGACAATAACCATAATTTGCCGGAGTTATTTTTCTTGCAATCCTTAGCAATTAGCTGTTAGCGATTCGCTTTAATTATTAACTGAAAACTAACAGCTAACAGCTAATTGCTAATCGCTATTTTATTAAATGTGACATTGTCAAGGTAATACTTATGGGAAAAGGTCACGTAGTTGCTACAGGAAAAACTTCAGAAATACTTTCCGATGAAAAACTGCTTGAGGAAAATGATCTGGAAAAACCTCTGTCACTCAGGGTGATAGAGGGAAAGGTATAACAGGTTTATCTGCCAGATTTTCCATTCTTTTAAGTAAAATCTGGCAAAAATCGTTTATTTTTTTTTCGTCTGGAGCCTGGCATATTGCATAGGGGCCTTCATAACTGCAGTTCCAGGTTTTCCAGTCGAATTCTTTCATGGCAAGAGAGATTTCATCCAGTTTTTTTTCAGTTAGTATATGAGGTAGATTTTTCTGAAATTTTAAGCTTTCTTCTCTGTAAGACTGGTCTTCGAAAATCCACGGAGGAATACACCTGTTGCAGCATAATTTGAACCCTTCATTTCCTATACCTCCGTAACCGTTATCAATAAAATATAGATTGCCTTCCATGTCAATCATAAAATTTTTATTGTGTCTGTCATCATTTCCTGTAAGATAATCAAAAATATCCATAATGGCAATCTGCCTTATGAGTTTTTCCAGATTTTCAGGGGAAAGACATGAATAATCAAAATATTTTCCCAGTTCATGGTTAATATATCTCTGGGCAGAGTGAAATGTTTTACCTCTCATCATTCTGGTGCTGGAATGATATTTGCAATCGTCCGGTATCATATATATATATGTTTCAGGTACAGGAAGTTTCATCGCTTTACCTATAAGATAAGCAAGATATTCATTATGAGATGCACCGTAGGGGCCTCCCTTTACATGCCAGAGTCCTGACATGAGTGTTACCTTATGAGTATCTAAATTATTATATCCTATTGCACCGTCAGATGGAACTATGGCAAGAGGTTCATAGAGATTAACCCTGTAAAGTTCCATTTTATGAATATCATAGTTAAACATTTCACCATTCACTTATTTCAACTCTTGCCAGCAGTTTATCCTTACTGTACCGAGATTATAGCCTCTCAGTCTGTTCAGTATGGACATATATTCTTTGTTGTACTTTATCTCTATCTTTCCGTCAGGGTTGGCTATATCTAATTCTATACTTCTTGTTCCGCCTTCATAATCACCTGTATTATTATTATGTGATATTATAACTCCTTCTATTGAAGCTTTATCTATGAGTTTGTTGTAAAATCTGTCTCCTATACGTGTTCCTATTTTTTTTAGCTGTTCCTCTGTTATATCAGGAAAACCTTTTAATTTCAGAAGATCTTTGTTTAGAACCGGTTCTGCTTTCGGTTCTTGCGGTTCTGGTGTTGGAGTAGCATTTGGGTCCGGTGTGGCTCCCGGATCCGGTGTGGGAGTGGCAACAGGCGGAGGGAGTTTATTACATACAAGTTTACCATTTTTTATTGCTCCAATATCATATTCACCTTTTTTGCTTTTTCTGAATATAGCCAGTTCATATTCTCCAAAGTTAATGTTTTTACCTGATAGATCCGGTTTTGTCGGATAATCACTCTGGGGATAAGGGGAAAGAAAACCGTCATATACTTTAAGGGTTTCTTCTGTCCCGTCAAAGTCAGGTAAAGCTCCCACTCTGAGATATGTACTTCCGTCTTTATTTTCTATTCTGGAAATATTTACTTTATAATCTCCCGTGACCTGAGGTATCCAGCATAGCTCATAATTCCAGTAATAATAACCGTACTTTGAATATCTGTATACCCAGGCATAATTCTGTGTAAGAGATGCATCTCCTACAATAACAGGTGGAACTGTTGTTTCAGAGGGATTTCCCATAGAAGTACCTTCAGGAAGAGTAAGTTTGTTTCTTATAGATGGTTCTTCATCATCTCCATATATGGGATTCCCGTTTGCTATAGGTTTAACCCTGAAATCGTCATTACTGTAAAATAATCCTTTTGCCATATTAACAGCACTGTTTTTACTCAATTCTATATCCAGATCGTCATCACTTATAGAAACAACATTTTGAGTATTAAAGCCCTGTAAATAGGTCAGTTTCCCTGACGAGACGAGACCTCCCTGACCGCTTACTTCAACTCCGAGATGCATGTGTGTTTTGCTGTAAATAGCATGATTGTTGAGGTCAATTTTAATATATCTTGGCTTACTATTACCTTCTTCATCTGTTTTGAATAATACGTCATTACTCTTTTTAAAGAGGAGTGAATTACTCAAAACCTGTGCATCGCCTATCCAGAGGTTTTTCTGTCCTGATGTTTTCACAGTACCTTCTTCTACATAAACATCTTTTATTAATTTTATAGTATCTCCCTCTATTTTGTAAGCATCGGAAGGAAGAGCCGACGGCCCTCCTGATTTGCTTTTCAATGAGAGCTGCCCTGTATATGGCTCTTCTGTAACTATAATTTCAGAAGGTCCTGATACTTTAGCTATAGATTTATCTCCTCCGTCTACTCTGCTTTTTATGCCCTTCAGTATATCCTTTTCTATATCTATTTTTCCCAGGGGCATTTCCACATCTTTTGTTTTTATCTGACAATCATAATTACTTAAAAGGTTAGCTTTACCGTTGGTACCTACGTAAAAGGTACCATTATAGGTGGTTAACTGTGTCAGAGCATTACCTTTCTGTATACTGTAATAATCGGGATGAAAACTTGGTACACCTTTATTGTTCCACGTAGAATAGACTGTTCCGGGGCCGCATTTACCATCACTGTTTTCACCGCTGAATGTTATTGTTTTCGCATCCATAAAGTTTATACGGCCTGCAGTATTTAAATTATAAGGATATACATCGTCCCTCACAAGAAAAACCCTCAATATCTTTGTTATATCACCGCATTTCCCATACACAATGAGATCGAAATTATAGGGAGGAACATTGCAGTCAGGATTTTTTCTGGTTTTGGGGGTTGAAAAAAAGAGATTGTTACTGGAATATTTAAAAGTTTTTTGATCCGGATTAAAAGTAATAAAAAATTCGCTCTTTGTTTCAGGAAATTTTACGGTAACACCTGGAGGACCTCCTGCATCAACCCATCCTGTAGACGGATCATAAAGACCCCATGCCGCATTACCGGTCAGTTTACTTATTACATATTCTACACCTGCTCTGGCAGCGTTTTTTGCATTTTCCTGGGTTTCTATATTGCCTATTAACTGTAAATGATAGGTACTTATATATAACATTGAAGTGGTAAGAACTATAAATACTGTAAGTAAAAGAAGAACTGAAATCATTATTATACCTGCTTCATGATTGATTTTTTTATTCATAAATCTCACCTCTTTTAATTTTTTGTTTCTACAGAAGAAGTTATTTCAAATCTTTCTGTCCCTGTTTTGGAAGATTTACCTTCCATTATTGCCACTCTGGCATTGCTGTTAATATTTTTCTCATATGTTATTCTCACAGTAATAATAGACCCTGATTGCTGGAAATTTATACCATCCAGATTACGGGCCAGAGTCGCACCTTTATCACAATAGGTGCCGGGAGAAAAAGGGAAAGCCATCGGAAAAGAAGATGGATTTTTGCTTATATCTGTACGGGGAATATATCTTCTGAATAATACCAGATTATTCGGAGATCCTGTTGTATAATAAAGGACATAGCCCTGCCACACAGGTACTCCGTTGTTATCATCATATATGAATTCTCCTGATACAGGATCTACGGATGTTTCAAAAACTATTATATGGCCTCCGCTGTCTATTGTTAAAGAAGTAATGGTAGTAAAAGTAAGATCCCTGACAATCCTCTTCATTGCTACTTCCGCACTCTGCTGTAATTCACTTCTTATAGCTCCTATCTGCCATGTTTTAAGCCCCACTGCAAAGGTAGCATACAGGAACATAAGAAATAGAGAAAATATTACCATTGTTATGGTCAGCTCTATAAGGCTTAACCCTTTTTTCTGCAACATGTATTTCATAAATTATATCCTGGCAGGTTTTGTAATAAGTGTCACTGTCTTAAGTGATCTTTCACCCTGTCCCGGTTCCTGCCATGTTACAAGAAGGGTGACCTTTTTTATATTACTTATATGTGCGTTCGGATCTTCTGTATATTCCTTAACGGTCATTGTGTAGTTATAAGGAATATTATTTGAATTTTGCTGACCTTTAATTTCAACGGGAAGGGATGATGTTCCCCATGTCAGATCGTTATTAACTGTCAATGTACCGGAAATAGCAGATTGTATGGTACTTCTGTAAATAATCACATTCTGCAGGGGAATTTTCTTTAATTCAGCCAGTTTACTGCTGGCTATATTAATGGCACCGCTCTTATATTTTCCTTTTTTTATAGCAGAAAGGCCATGGACAAAAACACCTGCGATTATTACTATTATAAAGCCCATAACTGCTATCCCCATTATTAATTCGGCCAGAGTAAATCCTTTGCCGGAATTTTTCACATACACTACCTCCGGAATAAAATAAATTTCACTCTGTATATTATTATCACGTATATTTGATAAAAGTAAAGTTTTATCTGATAGAGTTTTTTATGACAGTAAGTATTGTAACAGGCAAATGGGTATCCCAAAAAATATGGAACACGCTCCTGTCCCTGGCCGGGTTCTGGAGGAAAAGATATGCCGTATTAAAAGAGAGTTGTAAATGATATAGACGCAAAATATTAACAGTCTGTAAAACCAGTTTACTACGTAACAGGATCATATCTTTTCCGGAAGAGTCCGGATAGGGACAGGTTTTAATATGGGTATGAACTTATCTGGAGCGATACTAATTACCGCAACAGGTAAATTGGTACCCAAAAAAATATGGCACTCACTCCTG
>CAYSLJ010000275.1:0-5353 GCA_964431735.1 uncultured Synergistia bacterium
TGAGTAGTGAGTGTAGTGAGTAGTGAGTAGTGAGTAGTGAGTAGTGAGTGGTGAGTGTAGTGAGTAGTGAGTGTAGTGAGTAGTGAGTAGTGAGTGTAGTGAGTAGTGAGTAGTGAGTAGTGAGTAGTGAGTGGTGAGCAGTAGGGGCGACCCACTGTGGTCGCCCGGTACCGGTAAAACACGCATTACGCATCACGCATTACGCATCACGCATCACGCATCACGCGTCACGCGTTACGCGTCACGCGTCACGATTCCCAAGGAGGATAAAATGAACCCCGTATTAAAATTTACCATAATATTATTTTGTTTTTGTATAACCTTTTTAACTATCCCTTCCATGGCGGAAACTGCCGCCGAAGGAGCTTTTACTTTTCAGCCGGGAGATACCGTTGAAATAACAGTCGTTCCTTTTCCTGATTACAGCAAGTCAATTATTGTAAGAGAAGACTTCAAGATTTCCTACCCTTTCATATCGGGAGCAATAGATGTACGTAATATAACTCCTGCCCAGTTAAAAGATATTATCACTGCAGGACTGAAAAAAATCATGAAAAATCCCATGGTAAATGTAGACATAACAAATTTTGCAAAACTGGAAGTCTATATTTCAGGTGAAGTGAAAACACCGGGGAAATATGAAGTGAGAAGAAACGCAAAATTACTGGAAGCACTTGTGACTGCCGGTATTACCGAGAAATCAGACCTTGAAAAGGTAAGCCTCGTAAAAGGTGATAAACAGACCACAGTAAATATAAAAAAAATACTTCTCGGTCAGGAAAAGAATATGTCTAAAAATTTAAGGCTCGATTCCAGAGATATTATCTATGTTCCTGAAATAAATAAAAAAGTCAGTGTCACAGGTTATGTAAAAAGTCCGGGCGCCTATGTTATAAACGAAAAAATGCATACCGTTATAGAAGCAATAGATGGAGCAGGAGGAGTGCTGAACCTTTCCGCTACAGACGGTAATATGGTAAGAAAACTTACCCTTGTAAGAAAAGGCCAGACCATACTCACTGAAGATCTAAATGATCTCTATAAAAAAGGCAATATATCCGCAAATATGGAGCTTGAAGACGGAGACATACTCTTTATTTCAGAAGAAAAACTTAAATTCCTCGTATCTGTTGCAGGACAGCTGGAAAAACCCGGCATATACGAAATACAGGAAGGTGACAGAGTACTGGATACAATCCTCATGGCAGGAGGAGTTACAAAACAGTCTATCGTAGATGAAGTAAATGTTATAAGAAGAAATGGCGAAGTGATAACCATTGACTTCGAAGCACTTATGGAAGACGGAGATGTAGCTTCAAATGTGCCGGTTCTGCCGGGAGATACAATACTCGTAACAAAGCCGGGAAAAAGAGTCATAGTTGCAGGAGATATAAAAACACCGGGAGTGTACACACTTGAAGAAAACGGAACAGTACTGGATGCCCTGGTCATAGCAGGAGCCTATAAAAAACCAAAACTCTCGGAAATAGGAGTCTTTCGCAATATAAACGGCAAATCGGAAATAATAGAAATAGATGCGGATCAACTATTCTCGACTCCGACACCTGACCCGAAGGTAAATGTAACACTCCTTAAAGGCGATGTAGTATATGTACCGGAAGCAGGCAAGTTCGACGCGTCGGCATTTCAGGCCATATCTACCTTTGTATGGCCTCTTACGACGTTGATTAATATATTGAAGTGAGTCGTGAGTCGTGAGTCGTGAGAATTCCCATTACGCATCACGCATCACGCATCACGCATCACGCATCACGCATCACGCATCAAAGTGAGTAAATAAACCATTGAATAACGATACAACTCACGCGTCACGCGTCACGCGTTACGCGTCACGACTAACAGACATAATCCTTATAATTCTGCTCCTATTCCCTCCCTTAATCTACGGAGGCGTTCAGCAGTATGCTGTCTTTTTAATAAATCTTACCACAATCTTTATCGTATTTCTTTTAATAATAAAGGGATTTATTGAAAAAAAATATTCCTTTCATAGAACACCTCTTGATATTCCTTTCCTCATTTTTCTGGGAGTGACCATTTTTTACACCGTAAATACCATATATTTTTACGGAAGCTTTATGGAATTATGTAAAACATTGAACTATATCGCAGTCTATTATATTGCCGTCAACCATATAAGAAGCAGGAAAAAAATCAAATTTTTCACCTGGACAATGATAGTTATCGCCGCATGTATGACAATCTACGGTTTTAAACAATACCTGGAAGGAACCAGCAATATGGTAACTCCTTCCTATGTGTGCCATAACCATTATGCAGGTTTTATAGAACTGTGCCTCCCCCTGAGCATCGCTCTTATATTTACAGAGGAAAAAACAGTCAGTATAGGAGCCGCAATCATATCAGTCATAAACGGCTTCGGCCTTATGTACAGCATGTCCCGCGGCGGATGGATGTCTTTCCTCGCCGCTTTTATCCTTATGGTTATACTCTTTATCTGGAAAAAAGATAACCTTTATTCGGGAGAAAGAGAAAGAAAGGTCTTTATTACCAATATCATAACATGGGTTTTAATATTAATAGTTCTTTCCGTACCTCTTCTTGTTAAAGAAAGGGCAAAAACCATATTTCAGCAGGACAAAAATCAGATAGGAAGCGAAGCTCTGTCATTTCGTATACCTGTATGGACAAATTCTCTGAAAATGATACAGGATCAGAATTACCTGGGCAGAGGACCCGGCTCTTTCATATATCTTTACGCTCCCTATAATAAAGAAATGCCTGATATATTCATGAATGCGGCCCACAGTGATTATCTTCAGATGGCAGTAGAAACAGGCCTTCCGGGAGTTCTGTCTTTCCTTT
The DNA here is from genome assembly GCA_964431735.1 of uncultured Synergistia bacterium. Taxonomy (GTDB): domain Bacteria; phylum Vulcanimicrobiota; class SpSt-956; order SpSt-956; family JAKJGF01; genus CALARM01. The sequence continues at coordinate 2,848 of CAYSLJ010000275.1, forward strand.
TCATACTGCTCATGTTCTATATTACAGTAATAAAATATCTGAAATATAAAGGTTCCGACCTCTCTGCTTTCACAAGGGAACTGGTAAAAAAAGATCAGATTCTGGCAATCGGCTATACAACGGCAATTACTTCAATATCTCTTCACGGCATCGGAGATTTCAATTTTCAGATACCGGCAAATGTAATATATTTCTTCATGATTATGGGACTTACCATGTCATTAAAATCTCTCACGGACAAAAAAGACATAATAGAAAAAGAACATACGTCTTATACAAAAACAACAATAGCAGTAACAGCATTGTCTTCAATCATTCTCTTAACCGCTCTTTTCATAACAGGAAGCCTTCTCGCAGGAGAACTTTATTTAAAAAAAGGCGAAAAATACGAAAAGAATCTACTCTGGGAAAAAGCTCTGCCATGCTACGAAACTTCCATCAAATGCAATCCTTACAATCCCTATTATTATTCAATGGCAGGATATATATCAAGTAAAATGATACTTATAGAAAAAAATAAAAAAGATTTCTGGTTAAAAAAATCCATAGATTACTACCGGAAATCCCTTGCTCTGAATAAAATGGAAAGCTCCACATATTACTATCTGGGAAACCTTTATATTGAACAGGGACAGGACAGAGAAGTACCGGAACTTTTCGAACACATGATAAAACTGGACCCCTATAATCGCAGATATCTCCTCACCTTCGGTTCCTTCTACCAGTTAAAAGGAAACAGGGCAAAAGCCATTGAGATTTATGAAAAATATCTTGTCTTAAGGCCGGGAGACGGCAGGGTAAAGGGCGTGGTTGAGAAGTTGAAGGTGGTGAGTGGTGAGTAGTGGTATGATTAAATATTTAAAAAATAAAAAAAAGAAATAAACCTTTTATATCTATAAATTAATAAAAGTTTCTACTTTTCACTTTTCACTAAAAAAAACATTTACAATCTCCCTAGTATATAGTATAATTTATTTTGGCTTATTGTACACAAAAATAGTTCCAAAACAAAGGAGGTGAAATATGACAAAAAAAATTATTACCTGTCTTCTGGTAATATCACTTATTAACACCCTGTCTCCATTTGGTGCAATCATGCCTGCGTATGCAGCGGGAAAAACACTTACTCTGGAAGTAGTACAGGGGCCTGTGGAATACAAAGCCGTAAGGAATTCTCCATGGAATGTGGCTACAGGTATTGTTGACCTGGATGTCGATTATAACGTCCATGTAGGCCCGGGCGGCACCGCACTTCTTCATTACCCGGACGGAAGCACTACCAGATTATTTGAAAAAACTATGGCTGAAGTCGCCGGTATAGAAGATGCGGGAGGAATAAGGAATTATAATGTCAGATTTATCGGACAGATTATGAGCAGCCCGAAAGAAGACAAAGAAAAGGGAACTGATTTTTTAAATGATTCCCCTGCCGTGATGGTACGTTCAAAGGTAGAATATATGGCAGAACTTAAAACCGATATGTCCCTTGACGTAACTGCCACACAGGGAGAGGTACCTGAAGATATCAGTATTAATCCCGGATATAATGTCAGCGGAACGGTACATGAAATATTCCCGCAGGCCCAGATCTTTACCCTTGATATAGATAAGGATAATATTGCAGTAGTTGTACTTCATCCTCATACTATTATAAAAAACGGATATGAAAAGTACAAAAGCTCCGGAAAAACTGCCGATCTCGGCAAAGTGGAAGACCTTGAAGAAGGTGAGGATGTTATAGTATTCGGTGAAAGTCCCATAACCCTTCAGACTTCCATGAAGGTAAATACAGAGGCAGGTGCCGGCAGCGCAGGATCCGTTATGGTCTCCAGTGAGGGCCAGTTCTTTAAGGATGAAGAAGTTCAGGAAATCGAAGCAGGAGGATGTAAGATTAAAGCCCGTATACCAAAGGGCAAACATATTATATATATCATTACACCTCTTGTAACAAAAGATCATCTTCTTCCCGGCGGAATGGGAACACTGAGAGTAGGAAATATGGTTGCTGCAACCCTGGGAAAAACTGCTGTAATTACAGGTGTAATCACAACAGGAACAAGTGTGTCATCCATACTTATTCCCATAGGTCTCACAGGAATAATCATTCCTTTATTGATAGGAGACAGCACAACAACTACAGGAGGAAAGACTCCCGGATCTCCTGTGACACCGATATAAATCGTGACGCGTGACGCGTGACGCGTGACGCGAACCGGTAAAAGGCGCTTTTTGGTCGTAATACGTGATGCGTAATGCGTTATGCGTGATGATTGAAAGGCGCTTTTTGGTCGTATTGAGTCTGAGCAGCTAAAGCCTCCAAGTTATTTACTCTTTCTTCTATAACAGGCATAACATATCACCTGCCTTTCAAACATTTTTTATACTATTTATTAATATTATATCATAAATATTACAATTTAATCAAATTGAAAAGCAGCCCTGGCAGGCCTGAAATTGCGTTTAAAAATGACAGGTGATTTTACATACAAGGGAAAAAGAAATTTGT
>CAYSLJ010000276.1:0-5255 GCA_964431735.1 uncultured Synergistia bacterium
TATTCAGGATGATATAAATATTATTTTCCTTGATGATTATATAAATTAACTCTTTAATCAATTCTTTAATTTCCTCAATCATAAGGCCTGTGTATTTTACGATCAGGTTGATGTCAACTTTATCTTCCAGCATTTTATGTGCCATTTCCAATCTATTTTTTTTCTATTCCTTTAAAAAATAAATAAAAATTTTTTTGGAAAATTGAATTTTTTCGACTCTTATATTTATAGAGGAAGTTTTTTTAGAAAGTAAAGTAATTAAATAATTTTATTAAAGAAAAACTAATCTATGAAAAAAAAGAAACATGTCACTGCATACCATAATGAACTTGATAAAAATGCCGAAGAGATAGCCTCTCTTCTTCCGAAGGATTTAATTACCATTGAAGGAGGAGAGGATATCCTTCACATTTTCCATAAAAAACCCTTCTCCGAACGGCTCGCAGGTATAAGAAAACATATCCTCTCAAAAACAGGCTTCATAACCCCTTTCATTAAATTCTCATCCGGCAAATCGTGCCGGCCCGGCAGTTATCTCATAAAAATCAAAAATGTCTATGTTGCCGGAGGAGACATATACCCTGATAAACTGCTCCTTATGGCTACTCCTGACGTAATCAATTCTCTGGACGGAATAAAATGTTATGACCCTGTATATAACAGTCCTGCACTGTGGGTAGACAGAAAGGGAGGAATAGATAAAAAATGCTGTAATATTTTCGACTCTATGAGCGTAATTGCCACTCATATTGCTGAAACGGTAAAAAAGCATATTCATGATCTCTTTGAGATAAATCAAACTGATTGTTTGCTGGAAATTGTGGAAAAAGTGAATTCAGGCCTTATACATGACATATATCCTTCTCTTTTTTCTTTAAGGGAAATTCATAAAATTCTCAGCCTTTTACTTGACGAGCATGTTTCTATAAGAAATCTTCCCGTTATACTTGATGCGCTCCTTCATAATGCGGAGACCGAAGACCTGTTTAAACTTGCAGAATATGTAAGAGAAGCCATCGGGGAACAGTTATATAGAGAATATCTTGACGGTGAAGGTGTTCTTCATGTGATAGACACACCGCCAGAAGTTGGGAATATTATTATAAAAGCTGTCAGAGAGACTGATTTCGGTGATTTTCTTCAACTGAATCCTTTTTCAGAGAAATTAATCCTTCAGTCTCTGAAAAAGAAAATAGCCATTTTTATAAACAGGGGATTACACCCTGTAATACTGTGTTCTCCACCTGTAAGAAGGCATATGAAAAAACTTGCAGATAAAATATGTCCTTCTGTTCCTGTTATATCCTATAGAGAAACGTCAGGGAAAGTAAAAGTAAAAAAGGTGGCCTCTTTGAATTTATTCGAGAACGGTTCTCCCGGCGGGATAAATTTCGACAGATTAAGTGTAATGCAGAAGATGGCTGTTTTTATAATGGCCTATCCACCTGAAATAGCCTGCCATTTATTGAAGGAACTGGATGATAGAACTGTAAAAGCCATAGCCTTTGAAATGGATAAACTGCCTGCAGTGCCTGTCGAAGTAAAGGTTAATACTATGGTTGAATTCCTGGATTTGAAAAACTGGGTTTGAATTCACAGTTATTCATGAGAAACCTCGCGTCACGCGTTACGCGTCACGCGTCACGATAATAAAATAAGGAGGAAATTTATTATGAAATCAGACAGATATTTACTCGATATTGAAGGAAATCTTTATCTTTTTACGGATAAAGATATATTAAAGGATTATCTCTTATCAGAAAAGGATATAGAAGATGAAATAAATTCTTCTGAGCAAAAGGTATGTTATGAAAATTTTCTTATTATTTTTGACTCTGAAAATCTCTATGAAATTCCTGAAGAATTGGGTAGAAAATATATGCTCGGTCAGAGGAGACTATCAGAAACACTTCTGGAAATTTCAAATATGTCTGTTTTGAATATAAAACCTGAGGAACTTAATCTTTTAACTCCTGTAATATATAAGATATATGAAGAAGAAGTTCTTTCTCTCTGTGAAAAAGAAGAATATGATGATGTAAGGCTCTATACAGTTACTGCTATAAATAATAAACATGTAAAACCACAGACAAAACCGGCTCAGATAAAAAGTGCTCTTAATAATCAGAAAGAAGTTAAATCAATTAAACAGGAGACCCAGCAGGCTGTCGGTAAAGCCCCTGTTACTGATCATCAGGTCAAGCAGGCAGATACTTTCAGAGCCTCCACACAGGAAGAAAATGAAGAGAAATCTTTTTTTTCCAGCATTAAAAATCTTGCCAGACGATGGTCAGATAAATCTTTACATCATGTGGGAGCAAATTTTTCCGGCAATTACTCTGCAGGAAAAAATGGAATTAAAGTAGATGAAACAATTGGAGATAGAGCAACTTTTCAGACTGAAGAATATAAAGAAATTGAAGGACAAAATTTTTCTGCAGAAAGTGATATTAAAAATGAACTTTCAGCTGAAGAAAAAGGAAGTTTTAACAGAGAAATCTCTATAGACGAAAGAGGTTTAAATACTGATTTGAATTTATCATTGCAAAATAAGGGTGACCTGAAAAGTAAAAGAGAAGATAAGTTCAGTGGAGAAAACTATGAAGTTTCAGGGAATGTTGAAGCCGGTATTCATTATGAAAATACTGCAGAGTCGGATTATAACTTGAATTTGAATAATGGTATTAAAATTCAGAGTGGAGGCTCTGTCAGTTCAGCTATAAATCCTTTTATGAATATGTCTCTGAGTGGCAAAAAAGAAGGTGAAGAAGATAAAAGCGGAGGGATAAATACGGGGCTTAATATGAAAAGCGATATGAATGGAAAAAATACCTTCGAAGTGACAGGAAATAATATTGAACTTGGTACCAGAGGTTCATTAAATACATCTTTTCAGGCAGGTAATATTGATATTTCAAAGTTTGGATATAATTATGAAACAAATATTTCTAAGAGCGGAATTAGAAATAAAGACGAATTGAATATTGGCTTTCCTTCAGGAATTATGTCCAGTTTATTGAATGTGGGGAAAGAAAATCTTAAAGGTGAAGTCGGTGTGGAAGCTATTAAAGGTAATATAAATGTGAATAAAAATTTTGAAGTCTCAAAAGATGCTTTTGAGATTGGTGGAGGTTTCAGTGCTGACGCATCTCTTGCATCGCTTACAGAAGCAGGGAAGGGTAGTTTTAAAACAAAGGCAGGTTCGGGAGTAAATATTGAAGTGTCAGGTTCCCAGGGAATTGATGCAGGCACAGGAGCAGAAGCAGGTCTCAGAATAGACAGGGAAGGTATACATATAAGAGGGGGAGTCCTGGGTAAACTGGGCCCCGGTGTGGATATTAAAGGACAGATAGATTTAAATCCTGAAGATTTGAAAAAGCCTGAATTCATAATAGGTTCTATTCTGGGAGGAGCGGCAGGGCTTATAACAGGCCCTCTGGCAGTAAAAGGAGTGGAATATTTGAATGAAAATAATCTTAATCCTCTCAGTACCGGTGTAAATGAAATTAAGAAATATTTTGATTCTCCTGATATTAATCCTCTGAAAAGAGGGCCTGCTATAGACACTACTGACACAACAGATATAGATAACACAATTGTTAAATCTTTAGCTTTGAGTGATATGAAATTCGGGGAAAAGAAAACCATTAAGGGAGATTTCCTTGCAAAGCTTGGTATAGGCGCAGGAGGAATCGGGGAAGCTTATATTGGTTCAGGGCAGAAATATTCCCTTGTCTTTGAACGTGATAAAAAAGATCCGAATAAATTTGTTATGACAATTGAATCGGGAGGACAGGGGAAAATTGGAGGCGCCATCCATCCTGAAGGAATACCTCTTCAGGAAAAAAATAAATATTCACTGGAAGATAAAATGAAAATGTCTTTTGATTTAGATCTCTCTAAAAAGGGAGAAGCAAAAGATATGCTCGGTTTTATAGCTCATGAAAGGGCAATAAACACCCTGATAGCTGCAGACCCGACTAAAGTAACAGGTGCTGTAAATACAGCAGGTTTAATAGGTGTAGAACAAATACCGGGTTTTGATATACCGGGTGAACCTCTTGAATTTATTAAAAACCATTTTAAGTCTGCTGAATTTAATCTTTCAGGAGGTAAAACGTCTGATACAGAGATTGGAAAGATTATCGGTATTGACAGGGAAATGGCTTCGAAAATAACAGGAGGGGGGAAGGTGGAAAAACATGATGATGGTTCCTGGAGTATGACTGAATCCCTGAGTGGAGAAAGGGAAATAAATACGGGACTTTTTTTGAAAGGTTCTATTGATAAAGGTATAAAAGCCGGAGGAAGTGTAAATACAGATATAGCAGAAGAGAGCGGTAAATTTTCTCTTGAAAATGTTACTACAGTAAATAAAGATGGAAGTAAAAAAGAAGAACTGTTATTGAAATTGAATATGGAAGGAAATATGGAAACAGAAAAAGGTTCTGAACTGGAAATGTCTGTAACCATGGGTAATTTGATGAAAAATCTTCCTTCTGATACAGGGACTGAATTACAGAGTGCCATAAATGATAAAGATTATGATAGAGTATCCAGGATTTTTGAAGAAAAAGTAATGAATAGTTTTTACAATCCTGAACTTGAACTGAATGGAACATACAGAACTTTTAAAAGAAGCAATGTGGAAGTTGGCCTTACCGGAGGCTGGAAGGCAGGAAAGAATATAGGTGTTGATATGAAAACAGAGATTGAAAATGAACTTCCTCTTTCCTCTTTCGAAGGAAGGATGTATCTGAGTAAAGAAGAGATAAAGCTGGGATTAGAAGGAGAAACTATTAAATGGTCTGATTTTCTTCAGGAAAAAAAGGATATATCTGATAATATTATAATACCATCTTTTTGATTCACTGGAGCTGAAGGCGTTAATTCGACTGGAAGATGTGCATCTGGCACAGGTATTAAATTACATGAAAGCTTACAGGCTTGAAGCCGGTCTGCTTATCAAATTCTGGAGTAAAAGTTTAACTTTTAAACGATTGGTTGTCTGAACTATGAATTAAAGGATTACACAGATTAAGCCATTGAAAATCCGTGTAATCCTTTTAATCAATGATCCATCCCGTTAATCCCTGCCCTCTTTCATCAATTCCTTGATTTCCTCAATCATAAGGCCTGTGTATTTTACGATCAGGTTGAGGTCAACTTTATCTTCGAGCATTTTATGTGCCATTTCCATTCTATTTTTTTCTATTCCTTTTTCTATTCCTTTTTCTATTCCTTTTTCTATTCCT
>CAYSLJ010000277.1:0-5251 GCA_964431735.1 uncultured Synergistia bacterium
ATTTACCTGTTGCGGTACTAAGGACTGTAAGAAAAATAACTCCGGCAAATTGTTGGAACAATAAGTACCCTCGCGTCACGCGTTACGCTTTACGCATCACGATATAAATTATAACTATGATGTAATTATTTTCAGACAGTTCCTAAGTAATAAAAAAATCTCATGCGGATAGTATTACTGATGAACATTATAACAATATATGGAAAAAAATGCTACATGTTTTTATAAAATTTACCTGCAATGAAAAAGAATATCTACTGTAATATGGTAATTTTATATAAATTATGTTATATTCTTTATTGTTATAGTTTATAATTTAAATGTACAGGGATTTATATGAAAATCGTAACGCGTAACGCGTGATTGGAGGAACAAATTTTTATCCTTCGTTGTGACCAATCGGTCATGTCAGTTTTTATTTTTAATGGTTTTAAAGAAAGATTTATATAAAAACTATCCGGGGGTATTACTATGAAACCTTTGAATATTCTGGTTTTTAGAGATAATGCCGTAGATGTTGAAAAACTCCGGCAAATGCTTTCAGAAGATTATGAAGAACCTTTCTGCCTGAAAATTGCTGATAATATTGATGAAGGTATACAAATTATATCTCAGGGCGAAATTGATATAATACTTATGGACCTTACACTATCAAAACCACTGGAACTTGAAAAGTTTAAGAAAATATATAATACCAATCAGAATATACCTGTAGTTATTCTGACGGGATTGTACGATAAAGATACTGCCATAAAGGCTCTAAGTATAGGAGCACAGGACTATTTACCTCCGCAAAATTTGAGCAGTGAATTATTATCCCGTACTATAAGATATGCTCTGGAAAGAAATAAAATTCGTATTCAACTCAGAGAAGCACTTGATAATATAAAGATATTGAAAGGTCTTTTGCCAATCTGTGTAAAATGTAAGAAAGTGCATAATGATGAAGGATACTGGGAGAGGATAGAAGCTTATCTCGAACATAGATCTGAACTGGAGTTTTCTCAGTGCCTCTGTTCAGATTGCCTGAGAGAAGCTCAAAAAAAATGATCGGGAAAGAAAAATCTAATCTGGGGACTGTAAGAAAATAACTCTGGGAAATTATAGTTCTTGTCCTCGCGTCACGCGTCACGCATTACGCGTCACGATTGCAGCTATGATAAGGTTATTTTGTTACAACCACTTGATATTGAAAGGTTAATTTATGGAAAATAAATATATAGAAGAAATAAGAAATTTATTTTTAAAGGTTTATCATAAATTCTCATGTCAGACTCAGATATTGAAAAAAAATTATGGTATTACCATCCATCAGGCAAATATTATACTTCTTTTGAATAATAAAGATTATATATCTATGACGGAATTGAGTGAAAGAGTTCATCTCAATAAAAGCACCGTATCAGGTATAGTATTTCGTATGTTTAAAAAAGGATGGGTCAATGTTGAAAGATTTGAAAATGACAGGAGAAGATTGAAGATAACTCTTACCGAAGAAGGAAAAGGTCTTGCACAGTGGCTTGAAGTATCTCAGGTCTGGAATATATTCACTCCTATCAGTAAACTTGAAGAGAAGAAAATAGAAGAGCTTCTTGCTTCATTGAAAGAGCTGGTAGAGAATCTTGACCTGTCTCCTCCGCCTTCTGAAGAAGTGTTGCTTACAATTGAAGAGCATGGACAGGCTTTTTTTGAAAAGGATATAAAAGATAATGTTTAGGATTCGCCGTATTTATGATAATACTATTCCTTCTAACAGAGAAGCTATAAGTCAGGTTCAGCATATATTAAAGACCCAGTTCCATGAACTTTCGGAACAGGAGATAGAAAAATTGCCGGAACTCCTGAGCAATCCTCTGAAATATCGTTTTCGTTCCATACTTTTTGTTCTTGAAAATAATAAATTTCAGGTACAGGGTTTTGCCCTTCTCTGTCATGCTCCTTTTTTAAATTTCTGTTATCTTGATTATATTTCTGCTGCAAAGGAAATGACAGGTCGAGGTATAGGGGGTGCTCTTTACAACAGGGTAAGGGAAGAAGCAATGGCTTTAAAGACCTGTGGTGTTTTTTTTGAATGTCTTCCTGACGATAGTCTCCTCTGTCCCGACAGTGAGATATGTAAACAGAATGCTACAAGACTTCGTTTCTATGAGAAATACGGAGCAAGACCTGTTATTAATACCCTCTACGAAACTCCAGTCAGCACCGATAGTATAAATCCTCCTTATCTTGTTTACGATTCTCTCGGACAGGATATAAAACTGTCATGTAAAACAGCCCGTTCCATAGTCAGAGCTATTCTGGAAAGAAAATACGGACATCTGTGTTCTCCTGCTTACATTGACATGGTAGTAGAGTCTTTCAAAGATGATCCGGTAAAACTCAGAGATGCGAAATATGTAAAAAAAGATGTATTTGTAACTGTAAAAGATCTGGTGCCTCAGGATAAGCTTATTCCTCTTATAGTGAATGAAACTCATGATATTCACCATGTAAGAGAAAGGGGATATGTTGAGGCACCTGTAAGAATAAATTCCATTTTGAAAGAAATTGAAAAGACCTGTTTTTTTAAAAGGTTTCCTCCCCGTCATTTTTCTGAGAAACATATACTGGCAGTTCATGACGAACATTTTTTTAATTATTTTAAAAAGGTATGCTCTGATCTTAAACCCGGCAAGTCTATATATCCCTATGTTTTCCCCATAAGAAATGCTGCCAGGCCGCCGAAAGAACTATCTGTCAGGGCCGGTTATTACTGTATAGATACCTTTACTCCTTTAAACAATAATGCTTTTCTTGCTGCAAAAAAAGCTGTAGATTGTTCCCTTACCTGTGCCGATAAAATACTGGAAGGATCTCGTATAGCCTATGCCCTTGTAAGGCCTCCCGGACATCATGCAGAAAAACGTGCATTCGGAGGTTTCTGTTATTTCAATTCCTCTTCTATTGCTGCCAATTATCTGAGTAAATACGGTAAGGTTGCCATACTGGATATTGATTATCATCATGGAAATGGTCATCAGAATATATTCTATGACAGAGCAGATGTTCTTACCATATCCATTCACGGCCATCCTCGTTTTGCCTATCCTTATTTCAGTGGTTTTGAAGAGGAGAAAGGAACTGGCAGGGGAGAGGGATTTAATATAAATGTTCCTCTTCCTGAAACAGTGGATGGAGCCCGTTATAGAGAAGCTCTTACTCCTGTGTTGAAAAAAATCAGAAATTTTCAGCCCCAGTTCCTTGTAATTTCTCTTGGACTTGATACATCCAGAGGTGATCCTACCGGTACATGGCTTCTTAATTACAGAGATTTTGAAGCAAATGGTCATATGATTGGTTCCCTGAATATTCCTGTTCTTGTAGTTCAGGAGGGAGGGTATAACAATAGAGTAATAGGTACAAATGCCCGTCATTTCTTTACAGGTCTCTTAAGAGCATGTTATTCCCAGTAATTTTTCTATCAGGTGATAACAGATGAGTTTTTTTGGTCTTCATATAAATATTAAATCTGAAAGACGGCAGGAAATATATGATAATATAGTTGAGATTTCTGCTCCTACTGTTACATTTTATGTGATGGTTGCTCTTTCAACTACAATAGCTGCTTACGGACTTCTTGCAAACAGCACTGCCGTAGTAATCGGAGCCATGCTTGTAGCACCTCTTATGGGTGCTATTTTTGGCATGGCTCTAGGAATTTCTTCAAATGATCAGATACTTCTGTGGAAATCTACCGTAGCTGCAGTTCTGGGTGCTATTCTGGCTATATTACTCGGTGCCATTATCGGCTCATTACCTCTCAGGATGCCATTCGGAACGGAAATTTTTGCAAGGACAAAACCTACCATTTATGATTTGATTATAGCACTTGCTTCCGGCCTTGCAGGAGCCTATGCCCTTGTAAATGAAAAAGTAAGCCCTGCCCTTCCGGGAGTGGCTATTGCTACAGCTCTTGTACCTCCTCTTACCACATGCGGACTCTGTCTTTCAATAGCACGGTGGGATCTTGCTCTGGGAGCATTTTTACTTTTCCTTGCCAATTTCCTTGCCATAGAGATTGCTGCCGCTATTATATTCAATCTCTTTGATTTAACATCATTAAAGTCGCCCGGTAAAAGAGGTATAATAAATTTTCTGAAAAATTTCTGGCTGAAAATAATTATTTTAATTTTTGTGGCACTCTTTATGACAGAAACACTGAGAGGCCTTATTGTGGAACAGAGGTTTGAAAGACAGGTTCGGTCTGTTCTGCAGAGTAATATTGACTCTGTCATAGGTGCAAGACTGTCAGAAGTTCATATTGAAAAAAACGGTAACGGCCCGGTAGAAGTTATGGCAACAGTATTGACCCATTATGAATTTACTCCTTTCCAGGTTGATGATATAGAGAAAGACCTTAAAAAAGATGTGGATAGCCGTATAAAACTTATAATTCGTTCTCTTATTTCCAAAGATGCAGATAAAAATGGTCCTGTATTTATAAGTGAAGAAGAGATTAAACGTAACAGGGAAGAGCTTTTACGTAAAGAAGAAGAAATAAAAAAACATCAGCAGGCACAGGAAGAAGCAAAATTCCTTCAGAATATAGCCGGAATTATAAGTAAAGATCTTCATGATATATCTGGAGCCCAGATAACAGATATAATCAGAGGTAAACATAAAGATGACCTTTTGATACTTGTAACAGTCCAGACTCCTGAAGTCATCAGACCTGAGCTTATAGCTTCCATAGACGAACATATTCAGAAAGAAACAGGTAAAGAGATTTATCTTGTAATAAGATCAATCATTACAGTTGACGCAGATGCTGAAAAATTTGTCTATGAGAAAGAAGATGAAGTAAAACCGCAGCATGTAATTTTATGGGAAAAAAGATTGGAAAGAGGGCTGAAAAGCCAGTTGATACAGATTAAAGGAGTAAGCCTTGTTGAATTTCATTATATAAAAGAAAATAAGAAAATAAATGTTTTTGCCATAGCAAGAACACCTGTTAATATAAAACCTGAACAGGTAAAAAAGATAGAGCAGAATCTCCGTAAATATATATCACCTCAGATTAACCTTGTTGTGAGATCTGTTGTCGGTACCGATACAGGTCCGGCTGGTTATATTCCTTATTATGACGAGAGTAAATTTTCCACTGAGAAAAAAATGCCAGAATAAGGACTGCAAGAAAAATAACTCCGGCAAATTGTTGGAACAATAAGTAACCTCGCGTCACGCGTTACGCTTTACGCATCACGATATAAAT
>CAYSLJ010000278.1:0-5196 GCA_964431735.1 uncultured Synergistia bacterium
CGTTACGCGTCACGAAGCACTTAATTTCTAATAAGTTATGAAAGTAACTATAATGAGTAAATAGTGAGTGAAGTGCATTATTCTACTCACTACTCACTATTCACTACTCACGATTAATATAAAGAAGGAAACAATCAATGCAAGTACCATTAGAAATATATCTGAAAAAATATTTTGGTTATTCCACTTTCAGGGACGGACAGAAAGATATTATAGAAAAAATTCTGTCAAGTCAAAATTTATTGATAATAATGCCTACAGGAAAGGGGAAATCTCTGTGCTATCAATTACCTGCTCTGTTACTTCCGGGAATGACCGTTGTTATATCACCTCTCATAGCACTGATGAAGGATCAGGTAGATAAACTCAAAGGACTGGGCATAAAAGCAGATTTTATAAATAGTTCCATAAAAAAAAATGAACAGGAAGAAATCCTTAAAAAAATAGAAAGAAAAGAAATAAAAATTTTGTATATAGCACCTGAAAGAATAAATAGTAAAACATTCCTGAAAAGTCTCTCTCATGCCAGAATATCACTTTTTGCAGTAGACGAAGCACACTGTATTTCTCAATGGGGACATAATTTCCGGCCCGATTATCTGAAATTAAAAGAATTTATCTCATGGTGTCACCCCGGTTCTGTTTTAGCACTTACAGCAACTGCCACAGAAACAGTAAGAAAAGATATTATAAAGAATCTTAACATGAAAAAACCTTCTGTTATCATTTCAGCTCTGGCAAGAGACAATTTTATCTATGAAGTTAAAAATGTAAGAAGCAACATGGAAAAAGACGAAATTCTCTGGGAATATCTCTCTTCCGATCCGGGAAGAGGCATAATTTATACATATACACAGAAAGGAGTGGAACGTTTATCGACAAAGCTTAAAAGCTGGGGGCTGAATGCAGAAGGTTATCATGGCGGACTTCATAAAGAGCTGAGAGAAGAAATACAGAATAAATTTATGAAGAATGAACTGGATATAATAGTAGCTACAAATGCTTTTGGTATGGGCATAGATAAAAAAGATATAAGATATGTAATACACTACTCTATTACTGCAACACTGGAAGATTATTATCAGGAAACAGGAAGAGCCGGGAGAGACGGGAAACAGGCCTATGCATTACTGCTCTTCAGACATGGTGACATAGGTATGAGAAAATATTTTATAAGTAAAATGTATCCGCCGAAAAAGGTGATAGAAAAATTTTACACCCATCTTCTAAACCAATCGAAAGAAATTCTGTTAATTAATCCAGAAGAAACAGGTAAAATACTTTTCGGACGATCTGGCCAGAATAAAACAATCGAAATCTGTATAAAAATCCTGAGGAAATACAACTGTATAGAAGAAATGCCATGTCATGTAGATAAATTAAAAAAAATAGTCATAAAAAAAAATTATATAAAACTCCTGATGGGATACAGAATAATAGAACAGTTGAAAGAAAAATCATTGCAAAAACTTGACAATATGATAAATTACGGGAAAACACAAAAATGTAAAAAATCCTTTCTCATAAATTATTTTTTATAGAATATCTTATTTCTTCATATAAACTCCATAATTTCTTCATAACTTCTTCATATTTTTATTTTATAATTCAATCATTGAAAGAGAAAAAACAAAGGAAGAAGGTGAATAAAATGATAAAGAACGTTTTTCAAGGTAAGGTTAAAAAATATGTACCGTGTATGTGGTGTTTAACATTATCAACGTTAGCTATAAATATGCCTCAGTAAACAAAAATACACACAGATTATTGAAAAATATATGTAAGGAGGTAACAGAAATGATTAAGAAAGTATTTAGCAGTAAGGTTCAGAAGGGAAATGGTTTATGCCTGTATTGTTTAAAAAATGCTTTTTTGTTAGCAACAAATATGCCTTATTAGTAAAGAAAGGAACAGTATCATGAAAAACATACCGCTTAATTGAAACAGGCAGTAAATAAACTGCCTGTTTCTGATTCTATGGGATTTTTCAGGTGCAATATTAAAATTATTATTTCCCTTTTCCGGTAACATATTCAATTTTATATATTTGCATCGAAAGAGATTGCCCTGTTCTCATCCGGCTCCGGCAATTCAAATTCTTTAAGACTGTTGAAATCTCCTGTTTTTCTGTCAATTTCCGATATTACCATAAATAATTCCGGTATGGCATTAGAATCCAGGTAATTTACAAAGTCTTCATAATTAAAGGCTATTTCGTAATATCCTTCTTTATCCGTAAAGGCCAGACCAAGAAAATCTTCCATGGAATCTTTATCATATAACTTGACCATCAATCCCATTACAGGGGTATCATCTTTACTTATATATCCGGTAAGTTTAAATTCAGGATCTTTTTTAATAAACTGAAACGCAAGATAACAGCCTTTTTCATTTACATCTTCACTGTTATCGTCATCGGCATCAATAAATTCGCTGTTATTTACCACATATTCTGAAAGTTTTGTAATGACATATTTCAATTTCTCATCTTTAATTTCTTCACTTTGAATTTCTTCCATAGCATCACTGGAGAGCCAGAAAGTCTCAGGTATATCATCTTCATACTCTACAGCAATGTGCTGCAAAAGTTCTTTTTCGACAAAATCTCTTTCCAGTTCATCTACTACTACGGTACCTTTCAAGAAATCAACTATTTTTACCATGAAACACCCTCCTTAAATATTTAATCGTGACGCGTGACGCGTGACGCGTGACGCGAGGCTTCTCACCATTCATATTCGGACTTAAATACATTATAACAGAAGGAGTTCTTTACATCAAGAATATTCTTTTCAGAAAAGGATTTTCTTCCTGAATTTTGAATTTATAATTAGTTTCATAAAAACGGTCAGAACCGATTCGGCCACAGATGAGAATCTGTTCATAGATACCATGGTATTTAAATCGGATATAACGCAAAGTGGCATGATGTAAGCTCTAACAACATGAATGTTCCAGTTTAGATTTTTTCGGAAGAGTGCCAGACTGACAAAGCCAGGAGCTTTATAACACCAATATTCATATCTACTGATGAACATAAATAATACATACAAGCTCTCGTTACGCATAACATGAGGAATGGTTTTATTACATGTTTATGCTCACGTCAGTAAATGCTATAAGGAGTGAATAGTGAAAAATGAGTGAGAATTTTTTTTATAAACTTGCAGACATTTATAATAAAATAGACACTGTTTTAAAGGATAAATCCTGCCACTGCCGTTTCTGCATAGACTGCTGCCTGGATATTTCAGAACTATATATTACTCCTCTGGAAATGGATTATATAAACTACGTTTCATATTCTGAAGATATGATGATGTCATGGAGAGAATATAACAAAAAAACCATCTGTCCTTACTGTGATATAGAAAAAAGAATATGCAAAATATATGCTGTAAGACACAGGTTCTGCAGAATTTTCGGCCATTTTGTAGAAAAACCGGAAAATCTCCATCCAGCCTGTGTTTATCTGAAAAATCATGAACATTACGACAGAAAAACCATAAATAAAATTCCCTTTCATAAAGAATTTTCATATCTTACGGGAGAGTATCTGAATATATTACCGGAACATGAAAAAGAAGAATATATAAATCAAATGACTGTTCTGCCAGAAATAAAACCTGCTATAGAAGAATATCTCGTGTCTATAGAAAAAAACCCTTTCTATGCTCCCCTTTATTATCATCTTGCAAAAAAATATTCGTCTCTGAATATGAAAGAAGAAGCAATTAAATGTCTTATGAAAAGTATATCCATTGATCCGACACAATTTCAATCCTATTATCTTCTCGGACTGAAATTCTACGAAACCGGATGTATTGATTACGGGATAACCAGTATGAAAAGAGCACTCAGAGCGGCACCGAACCATAAAAAAGCTCTTTATACACTCGGACTATTTTCTATTGAAGCAGGGAAATTCATGGAAGCCCTAGAATATTTCGCGAAATTAAAAAAAATCGAGCCTGACATAGATGAAGCTTATAATATTGAAAAATATATAAATATATGCCTGGAATCATAAGATAAGAAAAGGAGTGTTTTAAAAAGATGAAAAGCGATACAATAATGATCTATGCATCAATAGTAATGGTAATTATCAGTATTATATTCGAGGTTACTCATATAGGAGGGGGAGTAGCTATATTTTTTATCGCTGCTGTTGCCATAATACCTCTGGCAGGATTACTTGGAAAAGCTACAGAAGAAATTGCCATTACCAAAGGGCCAGCCATAGGGGGGCTTATGAATGCGACATTTGGAAATGCTACGGAACTTATTATTGCCGCCATGGCACTTTACAGAGGCTATTTCGATGTAGTAAAAGCTTCTCTCACAGGGTCGATTATAGGTAATCTCCTTCTTGTTCTGGGATTGAGTATGCTGGCAGGGGGAATAAAATATAAAAGAATGCAATTTAACACCCAGATGTCCAGTATGAATTCCAGTATGCTCATGCTTGCCATACTCGGACTCCTTGTTCCGGCAGTATATTACTATACAGGTCACACAGGCAAACAGGATATTTTTATCATAGAAGAACTGAGTATAGGTGTGGCGGCAGTTCTCATTATTATATATGTAGCGGGTCTGATATTTTCCCTCCATACACATAAAGACATTTTCCACAGTAAAGATGAAGTGGAAGAGGCAGAATGGAGCCAGAAAAAAGCAATGGCAATACTGATTATTGCCACTCTGGGAGTAGCCCTTGAAAGTGAATTTCTTATAGGTTCCCTGGAAGAGGTAGTAAAAAGCCTGGGATGGAGTGAAATTTTCATAGGTGTAATCATAGTGGCCATTATAGGCAATGCAGCAGAACATGGTGTGGCAGTTATGATGGCAATGAAAAATAAAATAGATCTTTCATTAAATGTCTCCCTCAGTTCAAGTACACAGATAGCTCTCTTTGTAGCTCCTGTTCTTGTGTTTTTAAGTCTCATATTCAGCCAGATTAACGGCAAACCTGCAATGGATTTGTTATTCAGCCCCTTTGAAATACTCGCCATATTCGGTTCGGTTTATACAGTGAGCTTTATGGCAGGAGACGGAGAATTTAACTGGTTCGAAGGGGCACAGTTACTGGGAGTATATATTATAATGGGAGTAGTATTTTTCTTTATAAAGTGATCTATGGGGTTGTCAAGAAATAACCCAATCATATTTACGTCTATATCGTGACGCGTAACG
>CAYSLJ010000279.1:0-5176 GCA_964431735.1 uncultured Synergistia bacterium
CTGGTTTTGCAGACTGTTAATATTTTGCGTCTATATAATTTATAACTCTCTTTTATTGACCTGAGCATAAGCATTTAATAAACGTTTTCCTCACGTCACGCGTCACGAGAGTATATATGTATTATTTATGCTTACCTCAGTAATACGGCATATCTTTTCCTCCAGAGCCCGGCCAGAGACAGGAGCGTGTTCCATATTTTTTGGGTACCAATTTGCCTGTTGCAATACTAAGGGACTGTAAGAAAATAACCCTGGCAAATTGTTAGAACGGTTATCATCCTCGCGTCACGCGTTACGCGTGACGCGTCACGATATAGACGTAAATATAATTGGTTTATTTCCTGACAACTCCATAGCAAATCTGTAAACTTACTACCTGTTTATTCTAGCTTCAAAGTGTTATTAAAGTATTTAAAAACTGTAAAAAAATGTAATAATTTATGACAAAGTATAATAAATATATAATAACAAATAAAGAGATATATTTACAAATATTTTTTAAATTAAAATTTTCTAATATGGGCAATTAAAAATTTAACATGATATAATTTAAAATATAAAATCCTGTAAATATTTCAATATAGTGACCGATATAAATATTATACAGAAAAACCATCAAAGGGAGGATGCTGTATATGGCGGGAAAAATCAAAGAAATAATTGATATCATTATTACACAGCGAGGAAAAGGTGATGAAAAACTCGTATCAATGCTGAAAACAAAATTAATTTTAAAGGGCATACATCCGGATAAATACAATCATACATCTATTGATTATCCGCCTGTGATTCAGAAATTAGAGAAAATGGCAGGAGAACTCGGTGTAAAAATATCACATATGGAGGATTCTAAAACATGAAAAACATCCTTGCAGCCTATTCCACAAAAAATTCCATTTCAGAAATTATAGAAGATTTAAAAGAACAGTTTTATGGACTTAAAAGTCAGATGCTGATTTATTTTGCATCATCAAATATAGATCAGGAAAAACTTGCCGAAGAATTAAGCATAGCTTTCCCTGAAAATATACTTTTCGGATGTTCCACAGCAGGCGAGATTGTAAGCGGAAAAATGTTAAAAAATTCAGTGGTAACCATGGGATTCTTCAATAATATTATTAAAAAAGCTTCCGTAGAAGTTATTGAACATATCAAAGATACATCAGAAGAAGATATAGAGGAAAAGGTCAGGATTGCTTTTAAAAATTTTGAGCATCACTTCGGTGTATCTTTAAAGGATATGGACTTTAGAAAATACACAGGTATTATACTTATAGACGGGTTAAGCTGTGCAGAAGAAAAACTTATGGAAGTAATAGGTGACCTGACCAATGTTATATTTGTAGGTGCCTCTGCAGGTGATGATATAAAATTCAAAGAAACATATGTTTATGCAAATGGTCACTGCTATACAAACAGTGCAGTACTTGCTATTTTCGAACCTGATACAGACTTTGATATAATTAAGACTCAAAGTTTTTGCACGACAGGTAAAAAGCTGATAGCAAATAAAGTTGATATAAAAACACGTACTGTCATTGAGTTTAATAATAAACCTGCTGTTCAGGCTTATGCAGAGGCTCTGGGAGTAAGTATTGAACTGGCAAAAAATTATTTCAGGACAAATCCTATCGGACTGATGATAAAGGATGAACCATATGTAAGAAGTCCCAGGGAAATCAAAGAAAACTCTATAGTCTTTTTCAGTAATCTCCTTGAAGGTATGGAACTGGATCTGCTGGAATCTACAGATATAATAAAAGATACCCGCAAAGCTATTTTTGATAAAATAAATGAAATTGGTGACCTTTCAGGCATTATAAATTTCAACTGTATCCTTCGTACCTTTGAACTGGAACAAAAAGGCATCGAAGAAGATTATGGAAAGATATTTTTAAATATACCTGCTATAGGCTTCAGTACCTATGGAGAAGAATATCTCGGACATATAAATCAAACTTCTACCATGCTTGTATTCAAATAATTTATGGAGCAAACTATGATTTTATCTAATGATTTTTTTCAATCTATTAATATTGTTAATTATTCCATGTCCCCTTTCTTCCATATCATATATATCAATAAGGCCATAAAAAACCTTTCAGGAAGAGATGATGAAGATTTTTTTAAAAATCCCTGTTTATGGCTGGATATTATTCATCCTGATGATATAGAAACTGTAAAAAAATCTTTAACTGTCTGCCATTTTAATATAATATACCGCATAATCCACATTAACGGTGATATAAAATGGCTTAATAACCGGGGAGCAATGGCTTCGGAGGGAAACAGAATAGACGGCATAATAATTGATGTTACAGAACAAAAGCAAATCGAAGAAACATTGAAAAATAAAAGTAAAATCCAGAGTTTATTTCTTGACAATATAACATTACAGACCTGGTATTTAACAGATGAAGAAACCTATGGAGGCGCCAACAGGAGTCATGCCAGTTTTCTCGGAATAAATGAAAGCTCTTTTTCCGGAAGGTCATTATATTCCATTTTTCCTCATGATATAGCAGAAAATTTCATAAAAACCAGCAGAGAAGCATTTCAATCAGGAAAAACTGTATGCATAGAAGAATGGCTATCCGGTGCAGGAGGAGAATTAAGTTTATTTTCTGTGAAAAAAATACCGATATCAGGAGAAAAAGGACACATAGAATATGTCGTATGCTCTGCAGAAGATATAACAGACAGGAAACTTGTAGAGAAGGTACTTATGGAAAGTGAAGAAGTATTCCGTATGATCAGTATATCTGCACAGGATGCAATTATTATCATAGACAGTTCAGGTCTGGTTACTCACTGGAATCCCGCTGCAGAGAAAATTCTCGGATACAGTGAGATTGAAATACTCGGAGAAACCCTGGAAAACACTCTTGTACCACCGGCATACAGAGAAACATATAATTCTATTTTATCTTCATGGCAGAAAACAGGAGCATGTGATGGAACAGGTAAATGCAATGAAATTATTGTTTTAAGGAAAGATGGGAAAGAAATCAATGTAGAAATGTCTCTTTCATCTGTAAAATTACAGGCTCAGTGGCATGCTATCGGAATAATCAGAGATATTACAGAACGAAAATCAATGGAAATATTGCTAAAAAAACAGACAGAAGAACTCATCGATACCAATCAACTATTACTGCAGGCAAAGGAAGATGCTGAAATAGCCAACAGAACAAAAAGTCAGTTTGTAGCAAATATGAGCCATGAAATCCGTACACCGATGAATGGCGTTATTGGTATGACGAGCCTTCTTTTAAATACAGAGCTGACTTCGGAACAGCTTGAATATACAGAAACTATCCGTAAAAGTGCCGATGCGCTTCTTTTAATTATCAATGATATACTGGATTTCTCAAAGATTGAAGCAGGTAAAGTCACTCTTGAGCCATCGGATTTCAGCTTAACAGAACTGATGGAAGACACATCGGATTTACTGGCATTAAAAGCCCATGAAAAAAATATCGAATTCAATTATTTTATATACAGAGATGTTCCGAATTATATAACAGGTGACCACGGGAAAGTACGTCAGATTCTCATAAACCTCTGTAATAATGCCATAAAATTTACTGAAAAAGGTGAAGTAATGGTCAAAATTACCTGTGAAGAAGAGAAAGGAAAGAGGGTTACAATAAAGTTCAGTGTTTCCGATACAGGCATCGGTATAGGAAAAGAACAAATGGACCGCCTCTTCAAACCATTTTCTCAGGTAGACGGTTCAACTACCAGAAAATACGGAGGCACAGGGCTGGGTCTGGTCATATCAAAAAAAATTGCTGAAATGATGGGTGGCACAATTGGCGTAGAAAGTAAAGAAGGTAATGGCTCCACATTCTGGTTTACAGCGGTATTTGAAAAAAACATTCAACCTGTAGATGAATTTATTGCAATAACAGAGGAAATAAAAAAATATCGTATTTTAATTATAGATGATAATGAAACTAACAGATTTATATTAAAAGAATATTTAAAAATGTGGGGCTGCCGGTTTGATGAAGCGTCCGGAGGTATTCAGGCTCTTGTAAAGTTTTACCAGGCCTATGAGACAAAGGATCCTTTTGAGATAGCACTGTTAGACATGCAGATGCCTGAAATGGACGGGATTACTCTTGCCAGACAGATTAAAATGAGTCCTCAACTTAAAAGTACTATCCTGCTTTTACTCACATCAATGGACAAAAAATTAGATTCTATTAACAGAGAACCTATTTTTGACGCATGTCTGAATAAACCTATTAAACAATCAAATTTATTAAATACTCTTCTCACAATTCTCGGAAAACAGAGATTACAAAAGGAAGAACCCTCTGCAGACACAGGAGTTAAAATTGAAAAACCGATTGTAGCCAGGAATAAATATCATGTTCTTGTTGTAGAAGATAATTACATCAATCAGAAGGTTGCACTCCGTATATTAAACAAACTCGGTTACTATGCCGACAGTGTGGGAAACGGAAAAGAAGCGATAAAAGCTCTCGAAATGGTACCTTATGATATTGTTCTCATGGATATACAGATGCCGGAAATGAATGGTTTTGAAGCCACTGAAATTATAAGGAATCCTTCATCAAGAGTATTAAATCATAATATTCCTGTTATCGCCATGACAGCTCATTCTATGAAAGGGGACAGAGAAAAGTGTATGGAAGCAGGAATGAATAATTATATAGCAAAACCTGTTAAACTGGATGAAGTGGCCCAGATTATTGAAAAAGAATTATCTCTCATAAGATTAAAAAATAAAAAAGAACATATCAATCTAAAAGAAACTTCATGTAAAGAAATTTTTGACTGGAAGAATCTGCTTTTCAGACTCGATGGAGACGAGGAATTTGCCAGGGAAATTTTAAGAGATACTATAGAAGATAATAATATAAAAAATCTCAGAAAACTTTTAGAAGAAAATAACTTCAAGGAGATTATTACAGTGGCCCACTCAATGAAGGGTGTATATGCCAATATCGATGCAGTTAAATTAAAAGAAGCAGTAAGTGACATAGAATTAATGGCAAAACAACAAAAATTAGAGAAACTGGAACCACTTATCACTAAATTAGAAGAGGAATTAGAAAGATTCAACAAAGTAATCAGCCATATTTTATATTAGGGTCTGTGAAAAAATAACTCCATCATATTTACAGTCTATATCGTGACGCGT
>CAYSLJ010000280.1:0-5165 GCA_964431735.1 uncultured Synergistia bacterium
TAACTATAATTTTCAGTAAAGGTGAATTTACCTGTCGTAAAAAAACGCAATCTAAAATCTACGAAAGTCAAATTCTTTATTGCATATTAACAGTCATTTCACTATAATAGCTAATAACAGTATATATTTCTTGACACGTAACCTGTAAATAATGGCGGAAGGAAACAGAGTAGCTACAAAATAATACAGGGAAACCGTCCACTACTCACTATTTATACAATGAAGAAATTTCGTTATTTAAATAAAGATATTTTCTCTATCTCTGTATTGTTTATACTTGCACTCATATTTTTTTATAATCCTCTTTTTACTGGCAAAACCTATTTCATAGGAGATATTGAAGCAATGGCTTATCCTTTTAATAATTATAAATATGAAATGGGACAGGCAGGAAAGCTATTTCTGTGGGATCCTTATACCTTTTGCGGCCAACCCTATATAGCAGACTTACATACAGGAATTTTTTACCCTCTGAACTGGATATATTTCTTTATACCTGCCGATATTGGTATCGTAATTTATGTAGTCATTCATTTTCTTCTGGCAGGTATTTTTTCATATATATTTTTAAAAGATCTGGAATTTGATCATCTGTCATCACTGACAGGTTCCATATTTTATAGCTTTTCCGGCTTTATGGCCATAAGAATAATACATATGAATTTTATAACAGACTGTGCACTTTTACCTTTATGTCTTTACTGGGTAAATATATTATTTCGCAGGAAAAATATTCTCTCATCACTTATTTTAGGACTATGCCTCTCATTCAGTGTACTATCAGGAAATTATCAGATGAGCTTGATGGTCTATATTATAGTATTTATATATTTTCTGGCGAAACTGGAAATAAAGGAACTAAAAAAACAGCTTATACCGGCAGGGCTTTTTTTTATATCTATCATGTTTTCTTTAATGGTTATGGCAGTTCAATTATTGCCAACACTCGAATATTTAGGACAGACCATGAGACTTACAGGAGGCCTCCCCTATGACATGGCTACGGAGAATTCAGTGGAATTAAAACAGCTGTTATTATTCATAATTCCTGACTATTTTGGTTCTCCAGGAAGTTTTAAACTTGAAGGACACCGTTACTACTGTGAAGCATGTTTTTACACAGGTTTCTTCCCTCTATTTCTCACATTAATTGCTCTTTTTCTGAGTAATAATAAAGAGAAAAAAATACTCTTTATATTTGCCTTTATCGGGATAACAGGCTTTCTGCTCTCTCTCGGTAAATACACTTCTGTATACTGGATATTCTACAATATTGCTCCGTTATTCAAGTCCTATAGAGTCCCTTTCAGATGGCTTTTTCTGTTATTGCCAGGCATGTTATATGCTATAGCCCTCTCTACATGTAAATTAGCCAGAATTGAGAAACCTGTAACATACAGAGAATGTCCGGGCTTAATCATTTCTATTTTAGCTGCAGCATCGGTTATGATAGGTATTTTACTATTCATACTGATTAGACCTCCTGCCAGCAATACAGGTACAGTATTTTTCATCATCACAGGCTTTGCCGGTTTTATAATAATATTTCTGAAGCTATACTGTAAAATAAGTGGAAAAATCTTTTTTTTACTTACAATAATGACACTTATAATATCGGCTTTTTCCTTCGGTTTCAACCTTAATCCAACTATAGAAAGAGACTATTTCACAAAAACGACAGAACAACTATTTGGTATGTTACAAAACAGAATCCCTCCAGAACGTATCTATTATCATCCTCCTATTGAATATATATCTACAATAAATATGGCCGGTACCAGAAAAATATCTACTATTATCGGATATAATCCTTCTTCGCTGAAAAGATATGGAGAATATATACTTTATTCAGAGCATCAGGTGCCTCTGACATATGACAGACAGCTTGAATTTATAAAATGGACAAATGCAATACCACTGAACAATCTTACTTCAAAAATGTTATTACTACTTAATCTTACTTCAATCTATTCCTTTAAAAAAAATCAGCATGATTACAATATGCATATAATACCTGTAAACAATCCATATGAACGGGCTTTTACTGTAAACACCTGTAAAATAATTACAGATGATTACAAAATACTCGAATATATGAAAAGTGATAAATTTGATCCTCTGAGTGAAATATTATTATCTGAAGACTGTAATATACGGAAATCCGACATAATAAAAAAAATAAATTATCCTGTTAAATATCAGGTTTTTGAACCGGATTATATAAAAATGAAGGTATATCCTGCTGAACCTTGCTGGCTCTTTCTTTCAGAGATTTATTATCCGGGATGGAAAGCGTTTGTAGACCGGAAAGAACGCAAAATCTACAGGGCTAATTATATGTTCAGAGCAATAGAACTAAAAGAATGTGATAATACAGTAGAATTTTATTTCAAACCTGATTCCTTTAAAAAAGGGACTACAATCTCTGTCCTGGCCATGTTAATCTTATCAGGATTTTTATTATCTGAGCTTTTCAAACTATCCAAAAGGGTTGGCAAAAAATATGAAGAATAATTAAGAATAAAAATTTAATAAAGGAGCGAAATAAAATGTTCAGAAATAAATTAAACTTTACGATTACCATTTTATTGATAATAACATTATTATCGCATGTGTTTACACAGACTGCATATGCGATGACATCTCCTTTATGGGACAGGGAATTCGATAAAGATATAGACTGGATAATTCAAACAGAATTTGATGTGCTCATAGCAGGAAGCAATAAAAAGCTTTATGCCATTTCCGAAAGGAGAGGAGAAGAGATATGGTCTATAGAAAACGTACCCGACATTAACAGAAACGATGTTGCAGTAATTGACGGCACAGACATTATTCTTGTAAACAGAGAAGTGGAGAAAAACAGATCATATAAACTGGAAGCCTATGAACTTCTCACAGGGAAAAAACTATGGGAAAATAATAAAATAAAAGGTAAAGGCATAGGAATTTTACCGGTCCTTGAAAGATGGTCATTTATTTATCTCATAGATAGTGACAGCAGCGATAGAGTTCGTCCCCATATATACAACATGAATATATTCAAAGGCAAAATCAACTGGGAATCGGAATTTAGCAGTTCATTTAACGGAACAAAATCGTCAGGAGTTTTAATTTTCGGTAATAAATATGATGTAAGCGGTTTTTACCCGCCTGTTTTTATAGATGATGAAATATACTTTTTTTATGATGGTATCAGGAAGTTTTCCTACAAAACAGGGAAACAGTTATGGTATGCCACATACACGGTTAATAGAGACGAAACCTTTATAAGATCTGACGGAGATGCCATAATTACCGAAAAAACCATATACACATCAGGAGCAGGCATAGTAAGAGCCATAAATCGTAAAGACGGCAGCGTTATATGGGCTTCTGAAGATTTCGGTCTCGTACCTCTTATGTATTACGATGAAGGAAAAATCTTCGGACAGATCGGCGGAACCTTTATTAAAGCCAATCTCGACGATGTCAAAAATATAGCTCCTGTCGGCTTATTTTCTTTAGATGCAAAAACAGGAAATTGTATCTGGAAATTCTATAACTGCCAGCAACCTGTAACAAACATAGTACCTATAAAAGACAAAATCCTCTTTTCAGATAAGAGATCCCTTATAGCAATTGACAAAAAAACAGGTAAAGATATATATAAAACAACGCTGGATTTTGAGAACTCTGTTATTACAGTGGCTTATGAAAAAGAAAAAAAAGTGTTTGTTCAGTCAGGTCAAAAAATCGGGTGTTATGAACTGAACAGCGGTCATAAAGTCTGGGTGACAGGTTTTAAGGAACAGAAACCGGGCTTTCTGGATAAACTCCCTAACAGACTGTTAATAGGAACTGCATTGATTGTATTTACAGGAGGCCTTGCCACTCCTATATTGCTCGGTTCCTATATAGCATATGATATAAACAGAAGCATGAACAGGAATGCAGCAGAAGACAGATTATACCGTCAGGCACAGGCTGAAAAAACATTCTGGGCAGGAGCAAATGCTTTCAGAAACAGTCCCGGTTTTTCTCAGGCTGTTAAAATAAGAAAGGAACGTATGCAGCTTCTGACAGGACAGAAGAATATATATTTTTACGTTTATGGAGAAGATGAACATAATTCCGACATACAGGGAGCAGGTGCTATAGATATAGAAAAAGGCACTATGACAGAAATAGACCTGGATAATGATAAACCTGCATACTTTTATGACAGAATATACAAACTGTTATTCTATACAGACGGGGATAAAATATCAGCTTATAGGACTTAAGGTCAGATGATCATAACAGGAATTAAATATATTCATAAATTATTTTCCCTTTAATGAAGGGTTTTTATGATTCAAAACGAAGATAATATCGTTCTTCATACATATATATTAGCTATCCTTGGAATTATATAATTAAGGGAGATAAGTATGTCTGAACTCAGTGAAGATAAAAAATTAGATATTGTTCAAGATCCTGATATAACAGCTTTACTTGACGGAACTATCACTCCTGAATCTATAATGGAACAGGTAAATAATTTTTATAGTGATGGAAAGATAGAAGAAGCCATATTATTACATAAAAAAGTAGGAGAATTTTACCTGATAAATAAAGAGCCGGAAAAGGCACTCGAAATTTACAGGAAAATTATAGACTACAAACAGGATGTCCGCGTTCTTTTCAACATAGCCGTTATTTACAAAGACTTAAATGATAAAAATAATGCCATTGAATTTTATAGAAAAGTTTTGAGAGTAGAAGATTCACACGAGGAAGCTTTAAGAGAATTTGCAGAACTCAATTTCGAAATAAAGAAATATGATACTGCAATAATGGCTCTCCGGCAACTGGTAAAAATAGAACCTGATAATGTAAACGTTATAGAAAAAATAGCATTTATATCAGAAATGATGGGTAGTACAAGGGGGGCTCTGGCAAATTATATTAAAGCTGCTGAATGTGCGAGAGAGAAAAAACTTTATAAAAAAGCTGAAGAACTGTTAAATAAGGTTTTAAACATCAAACCATCACATAAAGAAGCCCAGAATGAATTAAAGACTATTCAAGAATTAATAAGAGAAGAAGAAAACAGTCCTCAATATCCAGAAGAAACCACTGAAGAAACTCTCGAAGAAACCACTGAAGAAACTCTCGAAGAAACCACTGAAGAAACTCTCGAA
>CAYSLJ010000281.1:0-5160 GCA_964431735.1 uncultured Synergistia bacterium
TATCTTCCACTTTCTGAGCTAATTCTATAGCTTCTATAGCCCTTTGAGATTTATCGACAGAATTCCTCATAAGAGGAAGAAATATAAGATTTAATTTATCCTGTGTAGTCAAGTTAAGACCTGCATTAATTTTATCTAAAAGTTCATTATATGTTTTATCCCCGTCATAATTCCCCATAAAAACCGGTTCTACAATATATTTTATAGATCCGTGGTCCAGGAATATGGGAGCACTGTTTATACCTGCTCCATAAATAACGGCAGTCCTGACAGGTTTTCTTTTCTGTTCGTAAAGAAGTGTATCATAGAGCTTGAATCTTAAGAGGTCATCTTCTTTCACTGTTGTCTGGAATTCAAGGTGCATAAATGAATCATCAGAAAGGTAAAATACAAAATCCATACGTCTTTCATCTATCTGTATCTGAGGCAGTTCTGCCGGCTCTGCCCTTACGATAGGAGCAGTTTTAAGACCGTAGAATTCCAGAGTCTGGTCTTTAAATAAACCTGTAAGAGATTTGAAGACTATATCATAATTGGCATGAGCAATCTTTATGTCATCAGATTTCATTATAATTTATCTCCTGTTACATATATAATCTATTGAACCTGTATCACAATCCCTTTCATTTATTATCTTATCACGGTAGAAGTTAAAATTCAATCTGAAAGAAATATAAAAAAATAAAGATTGCATTTTTTTATGACAGGTAGATTTATTTATACTGGAATTTATTCATTTTTTGCATATATTGTCATTGCGAGGAGCGATAGCGACGAAGCAATCCCACTGGTCTTTGCATGAAATAATGGGATTGCTTCGCTTCGCTCTCAATGACAGGGTTTCTTTTGTTTTTTGTATAAATCCTATTTAATTTTCCATCATGAATAAAATTACCTGTCATTTTTAAAAGCAATCTTTCTATTCTCCTCTATTTTTGAAAAGAGAAGGATTTCTTTAATATTCTGTAGAATAAATTCCCGTAATAATAATCATTAATATAAAAAAAGGAAGGCCCGCCTCCTGGGATACTGATTTTACACGCGGTACCCGGAGCGGCCTTCTTCGAAAATCGTACATTTTGATGTATAGATATAGATTATATCATATGAGAGAAGGGTAATCTATATGATTTTTAAGATTAATTTCTCGGAAAAAGGCCGGTATGTTTTCTGTTGTGCCGGATTTTTTATTTTTAAAAAGATTCTTATTTGATGCTTTTTTCTGAATTTAAAGTATAAGAATTTTCATTTTTGACCAGGATTTTCAGGATTTATGAGATTAATGAGATAATAAACTTACTTTACGTGAAATTCCTGATCCTGGTAATCCTTTAATCTCATAAATCAAGGTCGAATTTTCATTTTTAATGGCATAAAATAAAGTTTTAAATGAAAATTATGTAGAGGTGATTATCTAACAGACATGACCGGAGCGGCCACAACCAAATATGAAAATAACAGACAATAAGGTATAAGACTTCATCATTTTCATATAAAATAATTTATAAAAAAATTAAAAAATTTTGAAAATTTTTTGGAAAATTGCAATTTTTTGACTCTTCTATTATAGAAGGATCTTTTTTTTAAAGTGAGGTGATAGGAAAAATATTATTTTATTTATATTTCATCAAGAGGCCTGTGAGGCAAAGAAATAATTTGAATATAATTAAGGAGGAAGTTGCTCTTGAAATTTAACAGATCTTTTCTTATGAGTTTTATTCTGGTCTTATGTTTTTGTGTATTTGTAATAATTAATTTTAGCAGCTGCGGAGCCATAGCGGCTATTGTAAGTGCGATATTTGGTTCACAGAGTGGGTTTGTTTTTGTGCCTTTTTTAAGTGATGAGAAGACTCTTTCCGGCGAAGAAACAGGAAAACTCCCCGGTATGGTAATGCTTTATACGAATAATCCCCCGGCAAATTATAAAGCTCTTTCCGGCGCTATAGTTTCTATTGACGGTATATCAACATCTGTGACTACAAAAGAAGACGGCTCTTTTCTGATAGGTGGAATACCTGCAGGAGAGAAGATTTTAAGAGTGGACCATACCGGTTATGTTTCTATAAGGCAAAACGTTGTGATAATAGATCCGAATTCGGCAGGTACTGCATTCACAAATTTCAGGATTATTCCTGAAAATTTACTCATTTCAACAGGCAGTGTTTTTCAATTTACTTCGGCAGGTGACGGTAACGGCGGCAGTCCTGTGAAGCCTGATACGACATGGTCTGTAACAGGAGATATGGGATCAATAGATGCAAAAACAGGGATTTTTATTGCTACAAAAGCCGGAACGGGAACAGTGAAAGCTACAAGCGGTTCTTTTTCGGCAGAAATTCCTGTGACTGTAACAGCAGGTGCAGGTACTGCTTACGGAAGAGTAACGAATAACGGTCAGCTTGTTACAAATGCAGAAGTCCGCGTGAATGATACCACTTTTTATACAATTACGGATTATAACGGTTATTACTCTATTCCAGGCATTCCTGCAACAGATGTTACCATAACCGGAACAAGCCAGGAAGGGAAAACCGGTTCGTCGGAGGTAACTGTGCCTTCTTCAGGACAGGCGGAAGCCAATATAGTTCTTTCAGGACAGGCTGTAAATCCCAGTCTTCCCGGTGTGACTCCTGTACCGACTCAGACCGGGGGAGGAGAATGGGGGGCCAATGTAAAGGTAAATGACGGGAATGGTGATACATATTTTCCACGTATAGCGGTAGATCCAAACGGAAATGCCTGTGCTGTTTGGAATGATGACAGGAATGGTCATAAAGATCCAAATGGATTAATTAATTTCCCTGATATTTATTTCTCCTATCGTCCTACTGGAGGCAACTGGAGTGTAAATGAAAAAATAAATAATATACCGGGATATTACGACAGACCTGATATTGCTATTGACCATTCCGGTAATATATACGCCGTATGGATAGACCGGGGAAATATTTCTTACGATCCTAATAATCCGCCTGTATGTAATATTTATTTTGCCAGTAAGATGCCGGGCGGTTCATGGAATACCAGTGTTATTGCCTCTTCTCCTTCGATCTACCGTATTCGTCTGGAAGTTGACCCTTCAGGTAATACCTATATAATCTGGAGTAACTCTCTTAATGGTAATGGAAATATTTATTTTTCCTATCGTCCTGCAGGAGGTTCATGGAATACCAGTCTTATTACTTCTACAGAGTCACCTTATAGAGAAATAAGTCTTGCAGTAGATTCTTCCGGTAATGCCTATACAACCTGGAATGATACTCCTGATATTACTGACCCGAATAACCTGATACTACCGTCAAGTATTTATTTTTCCTATCGTCCTTCAGAAGGCAACTGGAGTTCCCCCGGTATAATAGCAACAGGAGAATTTTATGGTTCTTCTGATATAGCTGTTGATACTAATGGAAATGCCAGCGTTGTATGGGAATATTCTCAACCTACTATTGTGCTTGTTCCTGATCCAAACAATCTACAGCCGACTCCAACACCTATTCCGCTATCTCCAGATAAGATTTATTTTTCCTACCGTCCTTTCGGTGGTAGTTGGAGCCCGGCCTCTATTATAACATCAGGGAGTAATTATCGTTATTCATCCATAGCAGTTAATTCTTCCGGTAATAACTACTTGATCTGGCAGGATAGTACAGGTGATGACAGTTTGTATTTTTCCTGGGCTCTCAGAGGATGCTCATGGAGTCTTCCTGTACGGGTTGATGATGGTACGGCGAGCAAGATGTATAAATACCCTGTTATAGCAGTAGATTATTCAGGCAAAGTTTATGCCGTCTGGCCTGCCAGAAAAAATAATATTTACGGGATTTATTTTTCTATAAGGCAGTAGGTCAGAACCAGGATTGTCTGAACTCGAATGAGTCGGATTTATCGAATTTATCGGATTGATAAGATAGAGTGAAAGAAAATATCCGACTCATCCGTTAATCCGATACATCCGAGTTCAGACAAAAAAAGTTATTCATGAGAGATCTCGCTTTACGTGTTACACGTCACGATAATAAAGTAAGGAGGAAATTTATTATGAAATCGGACAGATATTTACTCGATATTGAAGGAAATATGTATATTTTTAATGATGAATTTTTACCGGAAGATTATATTTTAAAGGATTCCGTCTTTGATAAAGAATTGCCATACACTGATACAGAAATAATTCTTTACGACGGGCAGAACATGTATAAAATGCTTTCTCATAAGGCAAGAAGCCATATAGCAGGGAAGAGAAAGTTATCGGAAATTTTAGACGATATTTCTGCCAGGTCTTTACGGGATATAGATATAGAAGAACTGTCAAAACTTTCTCCTGCCATATATAAAATCTATGAAGAAGAACTTCTCCTGTTATGTGAGAAAGAAAGTGATGATGTAAGCCTTTATCAGATTTCATCACTTATGAATAATTATACAAGACCTGACACTATGTTCAATGCCTGCAGAAATGCCTTCAATAATATGAGTAATATTAATAATCTCAGAAATGCTATGGAAGGTATAATGCAGGGCGGCGGAACCTCTCCCTTTGCTCAGAGTGATACCTTTATACCTTCCGGGCAGAATGCTGATGATATGGCTCTTTTTTCCAGTATAAGGAATTTATCCAGAAATTTTGCTTCAGGTAATTTCAGTTCCGTTACCGGCGGCAGTTCCGTTCAGGGTGGAGCCTATAGTTTTTATCAGAATCCCATTGAAAATTCAGAAGAAACTTCTGAAACGGAAGAAACTGAAGAGGATACTTCTACAGAAGAAGGAGAAACCGTGAATTCTGAAAGTGAAGAAGGTTCGTCTTCTGCTGAGGAAATAAGCGAATAAAGTGATTGAAGTGAGTATACAGGTCGATAGATCTACTCAGCCTGAACAAATACTCATTTCGGACTATCCGGCACGAGCTGGGACATGGAGTGGGCTTCGCCCACCCCTTCGAGGTATTGGGCTGGGACAGCCCGGATTTGCCGACGCCGGTGATGAACTATGTGAATGAATACAATAAATATTCGTTCATATATACCGATCCGAATAATTATTCGAACACTCTGCAAAAATTGAAAATTTTTTCTATAAAAAAACATTTTTTGCAGATTTAACCCCTATGGAAAAATTAGGAGGTGGATTTTAGTTTGTGCTTCCTGTTTGCTTTTTTCTTAC
>CAYSLJ010000282.1:0-5146 GCA_964431735.1 uncultured Synergistia bacterium
AAAGATATGCCGTATTAAAAGAGAGTTATAAATTATATAGATGCAAAATATTAAGAGTCTGTAAAATCAGTTTGCCACACAACAGGATCATATCTTTTCCGGAAGAGTCCGGTCAGGAACAGGTTTTAGAAATGGATACTGACTTATCTGGAGCGGTACCAAGTATCGTAACAGGTAAAATGTTTACTGACTTATCTGGAGCGGTAATCAGGGATAGTTTTGTGTCTGTCCCTCTATTATGGAGATGAGCGGATTCGAACCGCCGACCTCTTCCTTGCGAAGGAAGCGCTCTACCATCTAAGCTACATCCCCTTTAACGTCTCATTATAATTTAAACTTTCTATGAAGTCAATATTAGGATTGCGTTTTTTGGCAAACTATTGCTATTAACAGATTTTTTTGCTATAATAATAATAACTGGTAATCAGGAAAACCCTGTATTTACGACTATTATGACGCGTCATGCGTCGAGATTTTTATATATAATTCCTGTGTGTATTCTATGAGAGGAGAGAATGAAGGTTTTTTTAGTTTACGGTGAATTGTCTATGATAACACACTGATAAACTCGAAATTTTTCTTCAGAAAAATTTATGACAGATAGCAAGTTATTATGGTTTTTTACAGGAGGCATTTGTGCATTATCTCTGGTTGTTATATGGAATTCATATAAGGGATCTTCCAGGACTACCAGAAAGAAGATTGAAGAACCTACTTATCGTAAGGTGAAAGATTTGATTTCCGAGGCAGATGAGTTGCTGGATATATTAAGAGAAATGGACAAAATAAAATAGTTCGTTAATATATGAAAAATGAAAAATAAAGGCCACTAATGTGGCCTTTATTTTTCAGGAAATAAGGAAATACTATGCCCCTTTAATTCTCTCCAGTTCTTTCCCTATATTCTGGGCATAATTATCATTGCCCTGTTCTTCTGCAAGTGTGAGAGCAATTTCCAGATGTTTTACAGATTCTTCCCTGTTACCCTGTTTTTCATACAGAAGTCCAAGATTTCCATAGGCCTGAATTAATTTCTGATCCAGTTCTATAGCCTTTTTATAGGAAGAAATAGCTTCGTCCAGTTTGTTCAGATCCGTATAACTGAGGCCAAGGTTGAAATGAGCTTCAGCATAATCAGGGTTAATCTCAAGGGCTTTGAGCCATTCATCTATGGCATCTTCAGTCTGCCCTTTTCTCGCATAAACTATACCCAGGTTATTATGGGCATACATATCCTGAGGATCTATTTCTATAGCTTTTTTATACTCTTCTGCTGCCTGTTCCAGTTTGTCCAGGTATGTATAGGCAAGTCCGAGATTATTGTGGGCATAGGCATCATTTTCATTGATTACTATAGCTTTTTTATATTCTTCAATAGCAAGTTCCAGTTTACCCTGGTATGTGTAAGCAAGACCGAGATTGTTATGGGCATATATGTCATCAGGATCAATTTCTATGGCCTTCTTATATTCTTCTACTGCAAGTTCCAGTTTCCCTGAACGGGCATAGGCTATACCGAGATTATTGTGGGCATAGACATCTGTCGGCTCTATCTCCAGTGCCTGTTTGAACTGTTCTATTGCTTCCTCTATTCTGTTCTGACATGTGTAGGCAAAGCCAAGGTTATTGTGGGCATATACGTCTTTCTGATTGATTTCCAGTGCCTTTTTATAACATTCTATTGCCAGATCCAGTTTCCCTGCTCTTGAATAGGCTATACCCAGGTTATTGTGGGCATAAAGATCGGTGGGAGCTATTTCTATGGCCTTTTTAAATTCTTTAATGGCAAGCCCCAGTTTGTTGATCTTTACATAGGCTCTTCCAAGATTATTATGGACATATACATCATTGGGATTCATTTTAAGGGCAATCTTATATTCCTGTATTGCCTGTTCTATATCACCTATTCTTGCATATGCTATACCCAGATTATTATGGGCATATACATCGGTGCTGTCAATCTCTATAGCTGTTTTAAACTGCTGTATTGCTTCATCTATTCTGCCTTTTCTTGCATAAGCTCTTCCCAGATTATTTCTTGCATATACATCATTAGGATCCAGTTCTACTGCTTTTTCGTATTCTGCCATGGCTTCTTCCAGCTTACCGAGACTGTCGTAAGCTCTTCCCAGATTGTTGTGAGCATATACATCGGTGCTGTCGAGATTCAGTGCTCTTTGGTAGAATTCAGTAGCCTTTTCCGTCTGACCGAGTCTTGCATAAACAAGGCCAAGATTGTTATGTGCATATACATCTGTAGGATTTAACTCGATAGCTTTCAGATAACCTTCAATGGCTTTTTCATAATTACCTGATCTCGCATAGACAAGTCCCAGATTATAATATACCTGGGCATAATCAGGATTGATTTCAATGGCTTTTTTCCACTGTTCTATAGCTTCTTCCAGTTTACCTTCCCTTGCATAAACCAGTCCCAGGTTGTTATAAGAGAAGGGATCTGTCGGATCTATATTAATAACTTCTTTGTAATGCTTTATGGCAAGGTCCGATTTGCCCTGATAAAGATAAATTACTCCGAGCATATAATGGGCCTGAGAGTATTTCTCATCTATCGAAATAGCTTTTTTCCATTCTTTTATAGCAAGTCCTATCTCTCCGATTTGAGCATAAGTATTACCAAGATGATAATGGCTTTCTACCGAGTTCTGATCTATGTCAAGAGCTTCCTGAAGTTTTTTCCTTGATTCTTCTATCTGCCCTCTTTGCAGATGTATTTGTCCTGTGTAACATAAGGCAGTAACATTTTTTTCGTCAAGACTGAGAGTAAGTTCCATCTCTCTTTCAGCCAGATCATATCTGCCTTCATTGAAATAGGCGATACCCAGTTTACAATGGGCATTGGAATCGTTTGGATTTTTTTCAACTTCTAACTGTAAATCCAGTGTTCCTTCCTGAGAGTTATTCTCTTCTTTCATAAACTTAACTTATAGCATTCCATACAGAACTGCTATAATGCCCCCTTTCTGATATTACATCTATTATAAAAAAATTGTTATCAAATAAATATCAATACATCAATACAAAATGATTTATATTATTCGCTTTTATCCAAACTAAATCCTTCTATAGAAACTAATGTTTTTTCTTTTACCGAAATTATTTATTTAATGGTAATCGTTTATGGTTGAAAAGTTAACATTTTTTTAACATTTTTTAACAAGTTATTACTTGGATCAGACATACTTTTATGTTATTATATTCAGGAAGAGAGGGAATAAGGGAGAGATATTTTAGAGATTGTTAAATGTTTTGTGTAACTTACTGTGAATAAGGATACACTGAATTTATCAGTCAAATTTTTTATAATTAGGATTGGTGATTATGGCAGACAAAATCTGTTCTCAGTTAAGTAATATGTTGTCAGACGATGAACAAATACTTCCTGTAATAGTTCAGGTCAATGACAATTTAATGGAAGAAGATGAAAAAATGATTCTTCAGGCAGGAGGTACTGTTAAAAGTAAATTATCTATTATAAATTCCTATGGCGCAGAATTGACTGTAAAGGCAATAAAAGATTTAACAGCCAATCCAAGGATAAAAAAGGTTTATTATGACGGTGAAGTTCAGGCAATTTAATAAAAGAAAATCATTTTTTAAAATCAGTTAAG
Organism: uncultured Synergistia bacterium; assembly: GCA_964431735.1. GTDB lineage: Bacteria > Vulcanimicrobiota > SpSt-956 > SpSt-956 > JAKJGF01 > CALARM01. The sequence goes on from CAYSLJ010000282.1 coordinate 3,633, forward strand.
GAGGATTATTTGTGAATACCAGAATTTCAGGTGATAATTTTTTTAATAACATTAATATTTCCCCGTTGAATATGAAAAAAGACGTTCCCTCCAGACATGTTTCCCCTGTTTCCGACGAACAGGCCTGCTCTGTTCCGGCTGATCATATATGTCTTGAAAATTATCTTGATGCAGAAGGTTTTAAAGTCAATCAATATGGTTTGAGTCCTGTTATTATAGAAGGAAAAGACAGGGAAGAGGTTGCGAAGAAAAAAGAAGAAATACTGTCACAGGGCGGTCATATTGAAGCAGATTTGCCAATAATCGGAGGTTTTTCCGCAGAAATACCACCTAAAGAAATACTTAAAATAGCCAGAAAAGGCACACTTGCAGTTATACCTGACGGTGACATGCATGCCTATTTAGATGTTGCATCTTCTGTTGTCGGTGCCACTGCAATTAATAATAAAGGTTTTACCGGTAAAGGTGTTACTGTGGCAGTTATAGATACAGGTATTTCCCCTCATAAAGATCTTGCAGACCTGAAGACGGGGGAGAGCAGAATAATAGGTTTTAAAGATTTTGTAAACGGAAAAACAGAACCTTATGATGATAACGGTCATGGCACCCATTGTGCCGGTGACGTAGGAGCCAATGGAGCAAGTTCTTCCGGGAAAAATGTCGGTCCTGCTCCCGATGCATCTCTCGTGGGAGTGAAAGTTCTGAGTGGTTCTGGAAGCGGCAGTTTTTCTAATATTATTCAGGGTATTCAGTGGGTTGTTGAAAATAAAGATAAATTTAATCCTCCTATAAAGGTTGTAAATATGTCACTTGGCGGAACTGCTACAAGGCCTTCCGATGATGACCCTGTATGTCAGGCAGTTGAAGCTGCAAAAAATAAAGGACTTGTTGTTCTCATAGCCGCAGGTAATTCCGGCCCTACTACAAAAACTATAGGTTCCCCTGGCATAGAACCTTCCATAATTACTATAGGTGCTTTTAATGATATGGGAACAGTTGATAGAAAAGATGATAAGATTGCCTATTTTTCGAGCAGAGGACCTACGATTGATAATATAGTCAAACCTGATCTTGTAAGCCCGGGCTATAATATAACCTCTCTTAAACCTGGAAGCGGTTATACTACTATGTCAGGTACTTCTATGGCCACACCAGTTGCAGCAGGCCTGGTAGCTTCCATGCTTGAAGCGAATCCTTCTTTAACGCCTGATAAGATAAAGGAGATTTTAATGGGTACTGCCGAAAACAGAGGACTCGACCCTAATATTCAGGGCGCAGGTTATATAGATGGTGAAAAGGCCATTGCGAAAGCTATGGAACTGGCGTAAAATGGTCGATTCTAAATTTTTTAAATTTTTTTAAAAAAACTATTGACTTCGTTAATTACTTTTGATATACTGACTAAGCTCTCAGACAGAGAAAACAAAAAAACAGGCTCTGGACGGGAGAAAAAGACCGGAAGTAAGTGGACTTTGAAAACTAAATAGCATACAAGAGATTGAGATTACGAAAAG
>CAYSLJ010000283.1:0-4970 GCA_964431735.1 uncultured Synergistia bacterium
TTTCCGGAAGAGTCCGGTCAGGGACAGGTTTTAGAAATGGGTATGAACTTATCTGTAGCGGTACTAAGGGACTGTAAGAAAATAACTCTGGAAAATTATGATTTTTGTCCTCGCGTCACGCGTTAAGCGTTACGCGTCACGATTTTAAATATGATAAGGTTTTTTTTTACAACTCCTAAGTGCTTATATATGTTTATTGTCTTTGTCACGCGTCATGCGTGACGATTGTAGATATGATATAGTTTTTTTATAACCAGGGATACGGTTTTCTAAAAATTACTTAAAGAGGTATTATTCTGTGGAACAGGAACATAATGTTCAGAGAAGTTTATATAGAGGTTATAAATTACATTCCAGGTATGAAATAATATCCAGTATTAAAAAAGGTGGTATGTCAAAGGTTTATCTCGCTAAAGATTGCAATCTGAATTCACTCTGTGCCGTAAAAGAATTATTTGTTCATATACTTTTTTCAGGCACGGAAAAAGATCATATTGTGAAGCGTTTCAAGGAAGAAGCCGAATATCTTGCCAAATTGCGCCACCCGTCTTTACCTGTAGTAACTGATTACTTTGAAGAAAATTCCTATTATTATATTATTATGGAGTATATAATAGGTAATGATCTTGAGTCTCTGTTGCGAGAAAAAGGGAATCCTGGATTGCCGGAAATTGATGTTTTAAACTGGTCATTGAGTATATCAGATGTTCTCAAATATCTTCATTCCCAGAGTCCTCCTATAGTTTACAGCGACCTGAAGCCATCCAATCTGATGTTAAGAGCTAAAGACAATAAAATTGTGCTGGTTGATTTTGGTTCTGCCAGAGTTCTCCCTCATGACAAGACCAGACTGACAGGTATCGGTACAGAAGGTTATGCACCGCCGGAACAATATGTAGGCGAACAGGATCCCAGGAGTGATATATATTCTTTCGGTGCTACCATACATCATCTTCTGACAGGTAAAGGTCCTTACATACCTTTTGAATTTCAGTCTGTTAGAAGTGTGGTGCCTTCTTTGAGTCAGAAAATTGAGCAGATTGTTATTAAATCACTTAAAAGGGATAAAAATAAAAGATATCAGACTGCCGAAGAGATGACAAAAGATTTAAAAGAGCTTTATAATCAAAATTTTGCTCCCAGACAGCAGAGTGTAACAATTTCTTCATTTATCAAATACAGGGCAGATGTAATAAAGAAAAGTTTCAAATACCTCATGAATCTCATAAAAAAATCACCTGATATGGAGAAGGAGAAGATATCAGTTATGGTTGTCGATGATGAATTTGATCTCAGAGATACTTCTGTGGAGATACTTTCATCATTCGAAGATATAGAGGTTATAGAAACGGCAGAAAATGGTATGCAGGCCTTTGAAAAATACAAAACCATGGCAATAAAGCCGGATGTCATAGTGATGGATGTATATATGCCTGAGATGGATGGCATTTCTGCCACAGAGAAACTTACAAAGTTTAATCCATCCTGTAAAATTGTAATGTTAACGGCTCTTTCCAATCAGGAAACAGTTCTCAGAGCTTTTAAAGCAGGTGCTGTAGGATATATAGTCAAAGGAAGCAGAATGGAATTTCTTTCGGAAGCTGTAAGAGAAGCCCACAGAGGTGGTTCTCCTATAGTGCCTGAAATTGCCAAAGTACTGTTAAATGAATTTTTCCCGACAGGTCTGGATGAAGAGAAAAAGAAGAAAATGAAACTTCTGGAATATGAAAAAGCAGAACCTGAAAAGATAGAATTGAGTACTACCAGTCTGGAATCAGGTAATTTCTGCGATTTTTTGACAGAAATGTCTTTGAGTAAATTTACAGGAAAATTGAATCTGATTTATAAGAGTCATGACGGATTTATTTGTTTTGATAAAGGTGAAATAATTCAGGCCCGTCTTGGAACTTTGAAAGATGAAAAAGCAATATACAGTTTCCCTATGTGGAATAATATGACAGTAAAAATTGAACAGGAATTAAAGACAAAAGACGTTTCTGTTAAAGAATCTACAAATGAACTTTTAATAAATAGCCTGGCAGTATGGGAAGAATGGAATAAAATGAAAGAGATTATAACTTCTCCTGAGAGTATTTTTAAAATTTCCCTGTCGAAGAACTATCAGGTAGTATCACTGTCCTCAAAAGAACTGGAAGTTCTGGCTCAGTTAAAAGGTAATACATCACTTATGGACGTTGCCCACAGAATAGATAAGAGTTATTTTGAAACAGCTGAAATAATCTATAATCTCTGTCTGATGGGTATAATGGATAAAGTAGAGTAGGGGCGCATGTCTGTGCGCCCCGGGCCCGGGTATGGAGTTATTTATATTCTCTCCCTTTCATAAAGGCTTTCAGATTTAAATCCACTGTCTTTGCCGGCACAGAAGACTTCAGTACTTCTTCCCATAATTTTTGCTCAAAAGAAAGATAATTTGATAAGACTCCGAGCATAATGGAATTGACTGTTTTTATATTTCCCAGGGATTTTGCATCTTCAATGGCATTTACAGGGATAGCTTTATGTACGGTACTTTTTAATTTATCTAGAATTCCTTTCGGATATTCTTCAAGGCCTGCAAGAATGGTGCTTGATAAAATTTCCTGTGTATTGACTATTATTATTCCGTCTTTTTTTAATTTGTTTATATAGCGAAGGGATTCTACTGTTTCAAAAGACATAACAATATCTGCTCCACCTTCCGGTATAAGAGGAGAATATACTTTTTCCCCGAACCTCACTTCTGAAATAACACTTCCTCCTCTCTGAGACATACCGTGAACTTCACTTTTTTTTACATCATAACCGGCAGAGAGGGCAAGTTTTGATATAATATTACTGGCAAGGATAATTCCCTGCCCTCCCACTCCTGTTATACAGATGCTTGTAACTTCACTCATAGGAAAAACCTGCCTTTCATAATTTTTGACTTTCTTTGCTTATAGCTTCTTTCGGACATACAGCAGCACACACGCCGCATTCTCTACAGAGTAACGGATCTATATGTGAAGAATCTTCTCCTCTAGAAATAGCCGGACATCCGACTTTCAGGCATAGCCAGCATTTTACACATTTATCGGAAGATACTTTATAAGAGCTCTTTTTTCTTCTGTCTATTAAGGTACACATTCCTTTTACTATTACAACTGACGGTTCATCTTTATCAAGTGCATTTTTCAGGGCATCTCTGATAGCTTTTACATCAAAAGCATTTACCGTAACGATATCGTCTATTCCTATTGATTTACACAGTGCTGCAATATCGATTTTTTTAGTGTTTTCACCTTTGAGGGTTTTCCCTGTACAGGGATGATCCTGTCTTCCCGTCATGGCAGTAATACTGTTATCAAGTATCACTACAGTGGATGTTCCTTTATTATAAACTATATTTATGAGTCCCGTTATTCCCGAATGGATAAAGGTAGAATCGCCTATAACTGCAAGAGATTTCTTCGTTCCTTCTCTGCCAAGGGCTTTATCCATACCATGAGCAACGCTGATACCTGCTCCCATACATATACAGGTATGGAGTCCGTTCAGAGGAGGCAACATGCCAAGAGTATAACAGCCAATATCTCCGAAAGCATTCAATTTCATCCTGGATACATTATAGAAAAATGCTCTGTGAGGACATCCGGGACAGAGCACCGGAGGTCTTTTCGGTATTTTTATATCTTCTTTTAACGTAACATTCGATTTAAAACCTTCTATACCGAAACTTTTAGCTACTATTGAAGAATTCAGTTCTCCTGTAATGGGAAGTTTCTCTTTTCCCGTAACCTTTATGCCAAGAGCCTTTATTTCTGTTTCCATATAAGGTTCCAGTTCTTCCACTACATAGATGTTTTTTACCATGGTGCTGAATTTTTCTATTAATTTAACAGGCAGGGGATAAGTCATAGAAAGTTTTAATACAGGAGCATCAGGAAATACTTCTTTTACATACTGATAGGCAATACCTGATGTAATAATTCCCGTATCTCCTTTGCCTTCTTCAATGATATTGACAGGTGTTTTTTCCGCATAATCCTGCAGTTTTTTCGTTCTTTCTTCTACGAAAATATGTCTCTGCCTGGCATGAGCCGGTATCATAACATCTTTCTGCGGATTTTGTTTATATGGTTTTATTGTATAAGCCTTTCTTTCTTTTAAATTTACGACAGTGCTTGAGTGGCTTATTCTTGTGGTAACTCTCACCAGCACAGGCGTGTCAAATTCTTCGCTTATATCCAGAGCGAGTCCTACGAAATCTTTTGCTTCCTGACTGTCTGACGGTTCTAACATAGGGATTTTTGCAGCTTTTGCATAATATCTGTTATCCTGTTCGTTCTGTGAACTGTGCATGTCAGGGTCATCGGCATCTACTATTACAAGCCCTCCATTTACTCCTATATAGCTCATTGTAAAAAGAGGATCTGCAGCAACGTTTAACCCGACCTGTTTCATTGCTACAAGTGTCCTGGCACCTGCAAGTGATGAACCGCAGGCAACCTCGAAGGCCACTTTTTCATTTGGTGCCCATTCTGCATAGATTTCATTGTATTTTACTATGTTTTCAAGTATTTCAGTACTTGGTGTTCCGGGATAGGCAGAAGCAACAGTAACACCATGTTCATAGGCTCCTCTTGCTATTGCTTCATTACCGGAGAGTATTTCTTTTTGTTCCGTCATGATTTACCTCCTTAAAAAAATCGTGACGCGTCACGCGTCAGCGTGACACGGGGATGGGTGTGGCTGAATTCTGTTTCTATATTATTCGCTTTGCTTAAATTATAGTCCTTTCGTTCAGGGTGAAAATAATCTTTTAAAATCAGTAATACTTTTTGTCATCAAAATTATTTTTATATGGTGTTGTATTCAAATTGCATATGATGTATTGTTCTAACAATTTGCCGGAGTTATTTTTCTTAAAGTCCTTAGGAACTGTCTGAAAATAATTACATCATAGTTATAATTTATATCGTGATGCG
>CAYSLJ010000284.1:0-4863 GCA_964431735.1 uncultured Synergistia bacterium
TGTGTTATAATATATTTTAAGATAACTTTTTATTAAAAAAATGCGAAAGTATAGTTATAATTTAAGTTTTCTTTATTAGCAATAAGGGGTTGTCAAGAAATAACCTCATCATATTTACAGTCTATATCGTGACGCGTAACGCGTAACGCGTGACGCGAGAATGATAACCATTCTAATAATTTGCCAGGGTTATTTTCTTACAGTCTCTAATGAGAAATTTTTTTGTAAAATGTTAACAAAATTTTTACATTTTTAAATAATTTTCTGTTTGCTTTTCTGCTATAATTTTATTTACAGGTTAATGTACCTGATTTATCTTCGCGTTACGCGTCACGCGTTACGCGTCACGAAAGGGAGACTATGATTATGAAGATAAACTCACTCAACAGTCAGATTATAAAACCCCCTGTAACGGGAAAAGCTAAAGAAGAAACTCCTCTGGAAGTAAAGGATACACTTGATTTAAACAGCAGTAAACTGGACACGGCAGGCATTATAGGCGGAGTAACGGGCGGGATTTTAGGCGGAGCAGGTGCCGGTTATCTCGGTTTACAGGCAGGTGCCGGTACTGCCCTTGTAAGCAGTCTTGTTTTTCTGCCTGAAACGCTTGGAGATTTTGCAGGACGCATAGCTCTTGGAGGAACTATAGGAGGAGCGGTAGGCCTTGTATCCGGAGCGGTTCTAGGTGCCTATCTCGGAAAAACTGCTGCAGATTATGCGACAGGAAAGAAACATTTTATAACGGAATCCGATAATCCCGATGTGGCAAGAAAAGGTAATAAATCGGATAATTTCGACCATTTTAAGGGAGTCGATCTGGGTTTTGTACATATAGGTAAATTTACGGAAGGTCCGAAAGAATTCGAACAGGTAGAAACAGTAAAACCATCTGATATTATGCCTGAAGAACAGGCAACAAAAATGACGGAAGGTATGTTAAATGCTCTGACCTCACCGTGGTACAAACCTGATCTATCTACTCTGAAAATGGATCGTGACGCTACAGTCACTCATTATATGAAAGAAGAAGAAACCTTCAAAGGTATAGCCATAGGGAAGGATTTTAAAATAGGCAGCGATAATCACGAATTAAGCGAAACAGAACAACCTTCAAAGGCTATAGTATTCCATTTTGACGGTGAAGTTCAGGGTAAAAAGAGAAAAGACATAAAACATACCCTTATGACAGGTAATCCGAAGGGAATTAAAAAAGATAAATAAAGATTTTCACCGTAAAAACCTCCGGGAAAATTACCGGAGGTTTTTATTTTTGTAATATACTCCTGTGCATAGATAAATGCATATTATGGAGTTTCAGTGGCCAGCCTCTTCCGAAAACAAATATAGTTAGTTTCATAACTTATTAGAAATTAAGTGCTTCGTGACGCGTAACGCGTGACGCGTGACGCGAGGATTATCTGTAATTTGTTGTGAACTACACTATAATCCTCTTTCTCCTGACTTTGTTCTTCCAGGCATGTCATATTAACTCTTAATGATATTATATACAGGTTTTACGACGAATTTCTTTTCTCCAGGGACTGGCTACTGAAATTCTTCAGTGATGTAATTATTTATGCAACAAAGTATAGCTTATACCGGTGGGATTGCTTCGCTCGCAATGACGATCTTTACCCATCATAGTGGTTAATTACTAACAATTTATATAGTGGTCCACCAGTTCTTTTATTTCATCCTGCATGCCGTAAAGATTCTTATTCAGATCTTTATCTCCGTAATGTTTCAGGGTTTTTTCTATACCGTCTATGACAGTTGGAGTAAAAACATCGTCTTTTTCATAAATTTTTCTCTGTTCCAGAAGTTTTTTTGCAGATTCCCAGCATGATGCAGGTAATTTCGGAAGTTTTTCCTGGATTTTTTTATGTTCCGACGAGAATATATTTACATCTACATAGAGTTTTTCCGCCACCTCAAAAGAATCTTCCATTGTAAGACCGTGTCTTGCCGCAACCGAAAGACCTGCCAGCAGGTGATAAATATTGGCTGAACCGTCAGGACATCTGAATTCTACTGTCTGTTTATCGGTCGAGTCAATCATTTCTTCTTCTATACCCGGATTGGCGTCTTTAATCATATTGCTTACACCGAGCCATCCCAGGGGAACCCTTACGAGAACGGAACGGTTTCTGTCTCCCCAGCATATATTTGTAGGTGCTTCCTGTTTCGGCACAAGTCTTAAATAGGAAGTGGGGATGGTATTGCCGAATGCAGTAAGAGAAGGTGCTAAAGTCAGATATCCTGCTATGGTTTTTCTGGCTTTATCACTCAATCTGTTCTGTTCTGTCATAATACTGTGTCCGTCTTTAAGAAATCTCGTATGTATATGGAGCCCGCTTCCTGCATGTCCTACGAGTATTTTCGGAGCAAATGTGACCATAAGTCCGTATTTATTTGCAATCATTCTCAATATCCATTTTGCAGTGACTATCTGGTCTGCAGCGTCTTCTATGGATGCGGGGACAAATTCTATTTCATGCTGTTCTATATCATGCTTTTCACCTGTAATATTTCCTACTTCTGCATGGCCGTATTTTATCTTACCTCCTGCCTGTGCTATGGCATACATGGCTTCACATCTTATATTTTCCCATTTTATAAAAGGAGCTGACTCCTGGTAGCCCTTCTGGCCCACAATGGGATAAAGGCCCTGTCTGTCATAAAAAACATAATACTCAAGTTCTGCCATGGCTTCCATTGTGAGTCCTGTTGTTTCTTTAAGGGATTTATGGGCTTTTCTTACAATATACTCGGGAGCACTTGGAAGAGGCAGTCCTTCATTTGTATAGTAAGAACACAGTATATCTATGGATGGAACGGAAGCGAAGGGATTTACGAAAGCTGTTTTATATCTCGGTATAACATAGAGATCACTCGATGATGCATCTATATAGGAAAAGAGACTTGATCCATCGACTCTTTCTCCTGTTGATAAGATTCTGTCTAACTGTCCTTTATCTGTAATAACGAAATTAAGAGTTTTAAGTTTTCCGTCTCCTCCTGTAAACCGAAAATTAACCATTCTGATATTATTATTTTCTATAAATTTAATGAGATCTTTTTTTGTAAATTCTTCAGGATTTTTTTGAAGATATGTTACGATTTTATTGGGATTTAATGTTATATTATCTGACATGTTAAAACCACCTTTCCGGTGGATAGAATTCACCCTTTCATATTATATTCCTTCTGTGAAATAATAGAATGTGATATCATCTGTATGTAATAATGTATGTTACTGAACAGATACGGTATAAGATAATAAAGGAGAATAAATTGCATCTGGTAATTTAAAGGTACAGGAATTTTCATTTTTAATGGCGTAAAATAAAGATTTAGATGAAAATTAAGTAAAGGCAATTTATCTAAATAATTTTAAATAACTCCTTTTATTGATGGATTTTGTTTTTTATAAAAAAAATTATAGTTTTTATTATAGAAATATATAAATATCTCCGTGATAAAATAAAGATACTGCGGGATATTTAAGAATAACTCATAGAAGTAGAGGGTTGTATAAAATTAAAAAAAATTCAAATATTTTAAATAAAATACTTGCTTTTTTTTTATATACTATATAGTATAATAATGGGTTTTCGTTAATTTTATAAACAAAAAAACAAATAAAAAGGAGTGAAAAAGTGAAAAAACAAATAATAGTAGTAGGTTTTATAAGTCTTATATGTATCTGTTCATGTTTTATTATCTCAGGCTGTGGAGGCGGTGAAAGTTCTTCTGCAATCCCTCAGTCAAACTCCACGGCTTTAGAGACTTCTTCTATCGAATTACAGATCTCCTGGCCAGGAGAAGGAGAAGATCTCTCCGCACAACTCATTCAGCCTGAAGTAACTAAAATACAGGTAAAAATCACAGGAGATAACATAACTTCTCCCATTATAGTATACCTTGAAAAAGGAGCTACAACTAAACTCATAACAGGTCTTCCTTCCGGAAACCTTCAGATTGAATTTACAGGACTCGACGCTCAGGAAAAAATACTTTCAAGCAGGATTACAAATGTCACTCTATCTCCGGGGCAGACTCTTCCGGTAAGTGTAATCCTCGGAGTATCAATCCTGACAGACGGGTTTTTCCCTTCAACTATTACCATTTACAAAGGTGATACCATTGTATTTGTAAATAATGACACGGTGACTCACAGTTTTTCCATTCCGGGACTTTTTAATTCAGGTGACATAGCTCCGGGAGGAAGCTATTCCTATACCTTTGGAGACAATTCTCTTCCTACATATACCTGTACAAGAGAAGACGGTAAAGTATTAATTACTACAGTAGTAGACGGAGCCTATGCACCTCAGCCCACTCCGACCAGCATTTCTTCAGGTATGGTGATACCCGGAACAGCACTTAACTCACCGGTACTCAGCGCTCTGGTGAGCCAGTATGGTCTGACTGCCCGGCCGTTGGATACTCTCAGTAAGACTGAGCTTGAATCTGTGGTCAAGAATTCCTACGCAGTGGGTATCGACCTTTCCATGCTGTATTCGGCGAGCGCCGCGAATGACGCGGTGATCCAGGCAGCGTTACGGGTCGGCACTCCTATCGTGTTCGAAAATATCAGTGCCCTGACAAGTTTTCTCGCCGGCCAGCAAATTGATCCTACAGGGGATGTTAAGAATGCAGTTGCCTCTATGGCGGCGGCGATAGGCGTTGGTGTAGAATCCCAGGTCGCCGTAGTGATACCTTCGACAGATCCCAATGCATCCGTAGCGGCGGAGATATACTGTATCGGTGCCGGTTCTATGGTGCCGTATTTGACGGCGGGCGTCCTAGCGTGAGTTTACTGAAAATTCCTTTTCCTCTAGCCTCTTTCCTTTTATTCAT
>CAYSLJ010000285.1:0-4681 GCA_964431735.1 uncultured Synergistia bacterium
GTCAGGCAGAAGCTGATAAAATGGTTACGAACTTATCTGGAGAGGTACTTAGGACCGTAAGAAAAATAACTCCGGCAAATTGTTAGAACGATTATTACCCTCGCGTCACGCGTCACGCGTTACGCGTCACGATATAAATTATAACTATGATGTACTTATTTTCAGACAGTTCCTTAGCTTATAATATTACCGGCAAGTTCTTCTACCTGTTTCAGATTTGCCATAAAACCCAGCATTACATTCATAAGGATATGTTCGGATAAATTCAATTTTTCTGCCACATCCTTATAAAATTTATAAGCCAGTCCGTCTGATCCCACTCCCATACCCATCATCATACAGAGTATATCTGCCATATATACAATAGATGTTTCTATATATTCGCTATTCATTTGTTCGGAAAGATGGTGATAACGGATGATATGAATCATTTTATCACTGAAATTCCATTTCTCTGCTACAAGACCGCCAAGTTCTGCATGATCTATACCTATTATTTTTTTTTCTGCTTCTATAAAAGTACAACCATTTTTTAAAACATCACTCATTATCTGTTTGAAGGAATTTTCTACATATTTATCAAGTATTACTTTCCCTATATCTTTAATAAGTGCTGCTGTAAATATAAGAGATGAATCCTTAATAGAGAATTCTTTTGCCAGTTCTTTTGCTATAAGGGCAGAAGAGATGGAATATTTCCATAATTCACCTTCACAGAGACAGTAACCTTTTTGTTCTTTTCTGAGATTTTTAGCCATACTTTTCATGAAAACCAGTTCTGCGACCTGATTTTTTCCGAGATAACTTATAGCCTGATCCAGAGAATTTATTTTCTTGGGTAAACCAAAATAAGCGGAGTTACATATTTTTAATATATTGGCAGTCATAGCCTGATCGTATTTAATTAAATCTACTAAATCAGATATTTTACTGTCAGGATTTTCTGTGATGGAAAGGATTTTCGGGGTTGTTCCTGATACAGGGGGTAGATAATCTATGGCTGAGATAATTTTGTCTATTTCATACATATTTTTTTCTCCTCCTGTCCTGGTATGGTAATATACAATAGCCCTTTTTTTATGTCCAATCTCAGAGTTCTATTAGTATTTTTCCCTGTATCTTCATAATCTATCTTCAGGTCATGTTGTTTCAATATAGTTTGGGTGGCTATATGATTGCGTTTACCTATGTTTAAGAAGTCTGTCTGCCCCATAATTTCAGCAGCTCCTGCGACAGCGATTTTAAGGTTTTCTTTTTTTGCTCCCAGTTGATACATGGTTTCTAAAAATTTCGCTATACCTGTATCGGCAAACATATAAGGATTGTTCTGTGCTTTAACAGGAGAAAGTTTTGAGCTTGGAAACATAAAGTGTAATATGCCCCCTGTTTGAATAACGGGATCATACATGACGATTCCTATACAGGAACCGAGAGAATGAGCAATTAAAACTGCTTTTGTATCACTGCTTGTTTTCATATCCGAAAGATTTACCAGAATATTCACAGGAAACCCTCTCTATTATAAATCTACTGAATTTAATTTAACTGTAAAATGAAACGTACTCCCCCGGTTTAATTTACTTTCAACCCATATATTACCACCAAGGATTGTAACAAGTTTCTGTGCTATAGAAAGACCTATCCCGATGCCTTCATATTTCCTTGATAGAGAACTATCTATCTGGGTGAAACTGTCAAATATTACATCCAGTTTATCCTCTGCAATACCAATACCGGTATCTGATAAGGAGAAATGAAGTTTTAACTTCTCATCTTTTTCATATTTTTCCGGTTCAATTTTAATTACAACCTCACCTGTGTCAGTAAATTTAATAGCATTTTCTAAAATTTTGATAATTATAGTTTTCAATAATCGGCTGTCACCTTCCACGGTTGCCGGTATATCTTCTCTGATATAATGGAACAGGCCGAGTCCTTTTTTCTCTGCGTCATTACGAAACGTTTTTACTATGTCATCAATGAAAGGCCGTAATTTGAATGGAATTTCATCAAGTTCAAAATGGCCGTCCTGTATTTCAGTAAGAGTAAGTATTTCGCTCAGAAGAGAAAAGAGAGAATTACCTGCACATATAATTACTTCAACCCATTCCCTCTGTTCTGCCGTCAGATCTGTATCCAGTAGTAGATTGGACATACCAAGTATGGCATTCATAGGTGTACGAAATTCATGATTCATATTACTCAGAAACTGGCTCTTTGTAATATTTCCAATTTCTGCAATGACTGCCATTTGATTGGCTTTTTCTATGGCCTGTTCAAGCTGAAGGTTTGTATCTTTTAATTCCTTTAACGTAGCCTCTGTAGATTCCTTTGTTTCCAGTGAAAGACTTTCTATTTTTTTACTTTCACAGGCTACCTGTTCTAATTCACTTACTTTTTTGCGTAACAGGCCAACTTCATCTATAAGTTCTTCTCTGGTTTTGTCTATATCTCTCATAAGTGATATTTTATGATGCTAAAAATTTCCTCCATCATATTGAATATAATGTTTAGAAAACTTTGACTTACAAATGCTTAGATTTTTTAGCAAAATCCAATATAATTTTCTTCAGTATATACTATCTTATAGTATTTTTCTGTTATCAATCTTACCAGATGATTTTCTTTTTTAAAATAAAGGATTTATAAAAATTAAAAAGAAATTATTTATATACGTTATAAATATACAGGATCATCCTCGCGTCACGCGTCACGCGTCACGCGTCACGATAATATTAATGAGATCTAAAATTTATCTTAAGAAACATGAAGAAAATAGAGTTAAGAGCGGACATCCCTGGATTTTCAGTAATGAGATAAACAGTATTGAAGGGACATGCCGGGACGGAGATATAGTAGATGTCTGTGATTTTAAAAAGAAATATGTTGGTACCGGTTATTTTAATTCCCATAGTCTTATTACAGTAAGGATTCTTTCCAGAGAAAATACTGTCATAGATAGAACGTTTCTTTTTTCGCGTATCATGGACGCTCTTAATTATAGAGATAAAATCACAGGTAAGAGAGATGCTTTCAGGATTATTTTCAGTGAATCAGATTTTCTCCCCGGCCTTATAGTGGATAAGTATGGTAAATTCCTTGTAATGCAGTTCTTGACCCTTGGTATTGAAAAGTTTATGAATGATATTATGGATATATTCAGAGAACTTCTTTCTCCTGCAGCTATCATTTTAAGAAATGATTCGCCTTTTAGAAAATTAGAAGGTCTTAAGCAGGAAAAGATAATCTCAGGTGGAATTCAAAAAGATGAACTTCATAATGTTTTTATAAATGAGGGCTCTGTCCGATTTAAAGTAGATCTATGGGATGGACAGAAAACCGGTTTTTTTCTTGATCAAAGAGTTAACAGAGATTATTTTAGCAGTTTAAATCTTTCAGGAAAAGGACTTGACTGTTTTTGTTATTCAGGGGCATGGGCTTTAAGAGCAGGAAATAAATCTTATGTGACCTGTATCGATGCTTCTGACTCTTCTATAGCACTGGCTAAAGCAAATGCTGCCATAAATCTGTGTTCTGATAAAATGGAATTTATTAAAGAAGATGTTTTTGATTTTTTAAGTTCCTGTATTGCTAAAAAGAAATTTTTTGACTGGATAGTTTTAGATCCGCCGGCTTTCGTGAAAAATAAAAAGAAAGTTAAAGAAGCAATTGCCGGTTACAGAGAACTGAATTTAAGAGCAATGAAATTGCTTTTGCCGGGAGGTATTTTAATTACATCTTCATGTTCTCATAATCTCAGAGAAGATGTATTTTTCAGATTATTAAAAGAAGCTTCTGCGGAAGCAAAAAGAGAAGCCAGAATAATTGCCTGTGGTAATCAGTCACCGGACCATCCGGTTCTTCTGTCTATGCCTGAAAGTAAATATTTAAAATGTATGTTTGTAAATATTATATGAGTGGTGAGTAGTGAGTGGTGAATGGTGATTCATATGTAATTATATGACTGACCTGGCACCGGTCACTGATAACCGGTAACTGATCACTGAATAGAGGAAGTGAAGATTATGAAAAAACAGGATGACGTTACGTTAATAGAAAAATTTCTTAACGGAGATGAAGAGTCTTTTAAGCAACTTGTGGAAGGTTATAAAGATGATATTTTTAATACTCTTTATTATCTTCTTGGTTCCAGGGTTACAAAAGAAAGAACTGAAATACTTGCTCAGGAAGTTTTTCTGGAAGTTCACAATAATCTCAGAAATCTTGAAAATATAAGAGCTTTTACTATATGGTTATATCAACTTGCTCTCAATATGTCAAATTTTGAACTATCCAGGCTCAGAGATAAGAGTGCCGGTGATGGTTCTGACTATACCAATCCGGAAGAAGAGATAGAATATCTTTTTAACCATAAACAGGAAGAATTAATGAAGGATTCTGTAAAGAAGTATAAAACAAAGGAATTCAGAGATCTTGTATTTCATGCCATTGAAATATTACCTGATGAATTAAGAACTGTTCTGGTTCTTAGAGATATTGAACAATTATCCTATGAAGATATGGCTTCTATACTTGATATGCCGGAAGAAAATATTAAAAATAGAAATTTTCTTGCCAAGATCAAGTTGCAGAAAATGCTGAATTAATTTTGACCGGGATAATAAGATTAAGGGACTGTAAGAAAATAACCCTGGCAAATTGTTAGAACGGTTATCATCCT
>CAYSLJ010000286.1:0-4553 GCA_964431735.1 uncultured Synergistia bacterium
TTTGCAAGAGGATTATAGATTTTTCGGAAGAGCCTCACACACCGGAAGGTATTTTGATGACTTTTCGGATAGGCTCTAAGTGCACCAGTAAATAATTATAATACTCTTAATAATTATTTAACTTTACAGTAAATATTCTGATGTCATTATTTATGCGCGAGAGTATAATTTTCATTTATATATAAATTGCCTGTTATTTTTAAACACAATCATTGCTTTAATATTTCTTTTTTAAATCTTTTATAATTGATGAAATCAGTAGAAAAATTACTATGATACTTATAATAATCAGGATAAAACATAGAGAAGCATTAAGTTTAAATGTTTCTATCTGTGCAATGGACATTATGTCTTCTAGAAACATAGAACCTTCAGGTTTTACTACTACAGGTATTTTTGATGCAGGATCTCCCCCTTTTGCATAATTAAATACACCTGTTTCCCCGTATTTCTTCTCCAGTTCTATGTATTTTTTTAATCCTTCCCCGTAGACAGGATCTGTTGTTTTAAGCATGTCTTCTGCTTCATCGTTATATCCCTTTGTTTTTAAAAATTTAAATGATATCCATTCTGCAAAGCCTTCTCTGACAATATTTTCCTGTCTGTCAGGACAGTTTTCCGCCTGCCATGCATGACTGTATTCATGGACTATAACTGCTGACATTTTCTGTGGTATAAGTCCGTTTAAAATATATATTTCCGATACTTTGATCCTTCCATTGATTTTTTCATAATAGTGGAGACCTGCTACCCCGTCATCAGGTATATATTCCATTGATTTATTCAGGAGAAGTTCGTTTAATCTGGTTTTATCTACAAGGTTTATCTCTTTTATTGGGAATTTTACAAACATTCTGTGAGATTTTTTAAGCGTTTCTCTGACTTCATCGAATAGTTTCTGACTTTTTCCTCTGTCGAAGACAGCTACTGTATAACAGTTACTGCATAGACTCCTTCCGTCACGAAGTTTTACTCCTGAAGGCCCTGCAGGAACTCCGCAACCGGAACAATGAGGATAAAATTCGTAGCATTTTTTGCAATATTTATTATTATTGGCAGTAAAAAATTCTCCTTCTATAATGGAATTACATATGTTGCACCTGGGGCAGATTGCTTCGTAACATGATTCACAATAGTTATTTCCATCCAGTATACGATACTGTCCTGAAATAAGGTTGCCGCATCTGTTGCATCTGGGAGCCATTTGCTGATAACATTCGTTACAGTATATATTTCCGTTTAACTCCCAGTAATTGCCTGTTATCTCAGAACCGCAGTTACTGCAGGTAAGAAAGGCATATAAAGGGCTTGAAAGACAGATTAATAAAAAGATTATAAGGATTTTTTTCATAATTTATTTGTTGTATAGAGCCATGATATTTTTGCTGTACGTTTTATAAAATAATGAGCAGTGAGTAGCATAAAGCTTTCCTCTTTACCACTCACTACTCACCACTCATACAGTTAATTTTGCCATGTACTCCCATATAACAGTATTTACTTCATCTTCTTTTTCTAAAAACTTACGTTTACATGCCAGGCAAATACCATGGGAATAGGCTTTTGTTTTTGGCAGAGGTTCTGTTATTTTTAACCCTGCCACTGTGAGGCTGTCACACCATGCACACTGGGTTATCATAATCTTTCCACCTCCATGTGGTTTATAACGATCCATGTTTGATAATATTATCGGTAATTTTATAGAAAAAAACAAGCTTTTCTATAAAATATTTATAAATTTTTTACTGCATGGTAAAAACATTAGTCACTCCTACTTTAAAAGAATCTTACCGGGAAAGACATTTTTTACCAGTTCATGTTCATAACCAAGAGCGAAAAATAACAGTGTAGGAGCTACATCTCTCAGGGTTCCGTCATCTCTAAGAGGCAAATCCCCTGCTCCCACTATGATAAAAGGAACCTTTGCCCTTGTATGAAACGTACTCGGTTCTCCGTCTTCTGTTATCATTTCTTCTATATTTCCATGATCTGCCGTTATAAATACAATTCCTTTTTTTCTGAGTGTATTCAGGGTAATTCTCTGAACTGCAACATCCAGTTTTTCCATGGCCTTTATACCTGACATTACATCACCTGTATGACCGACCATGTCAGGATTTGCCATGTTAACCATTACACATGTTTTATTATCTCCTTCAGAGACTATTTCTATGATTTTCTTTGTAAGTTCACTCAGTTCCAGATAGGGATATTTTGCATAAGGATCTGTTTTGTATCCATCTTCTCCTTTATGGTCATCATATTCTTTTATATAATTTCTCATGTCATCGGGAAGAGGGATTGTTATTCTTTCCTCTCCGGCAAAAAGTTCTTCCGTTTTTCCTCCGCTTAATAAGGCTACTGCTTTTGCCTTATCTACTCCTGAAAGTCTGAACTGTTTGAATCCGAAATGACTCAGAAATTTTCCGAAACTCCATTCATAAGCAGGTGCGTTGAATGCCACAGGACAGGGAATGTCTTTATAGTATTCTATTAAAGCACATACTTTTACAGTACTTAAATCCAGATCTTTTTTAAATTTTACTCGTTCAAATCTTTCAATATTACTGTATTTTTCATCACCGGACTGCCTGAGCAAATCGGTGAAACTGTCTGCAGGGTCTACGAGCATACGTACCATAAATTCTGTCCTGTCTTTCCTGAAATTCCAGAATATAACACCGTCATAATTTTTAAATCCCCTGTAATCTCCTATAACAGCAGGAGGTATGTACTGGTCATTAAGTCCCATATCATAGGCAGTTCTTAAAGATTTCATGAGAGTAGGACTTTTAGGCCCTTCTCCTTCCACTATGGCTCTATAGGATTTCTCTGTCTTGCTCCAGCAGTGTTTTGATCTGTTCATTGAAATATCACGACCTGCGACTGTAGCTATATTTACATTTATATTTTTTTTATCACCAATCATCTCTTCGAGCCTGTCAGAGAGATCTTCTGCAAATCTGGGAGCCGAATGAGGCGGTGTGCCACGACCGTCGGAAAAGAAGTGTATATAAATGTTTTCCACTCCTTTTGTAATAGCAGCTTTTAATATGGCATAAAGATGTTTTATATGAGAATGTTCCTGGTTGTTTGAGACAAGTCCCAGGAGATGGAGAGCTGAACTGTGTTCTATTACGTAATTTAACAGTTCTTCAATCTCTTTATTTTCCATAATTCCGTCTTTATTTATGGCACGATTTATTGTTAACATCGGGTGTTCATAGGGTACGCCGCTTAGAACCTCATGACCTACTGCAGTAGACCCTTTTGCCCCTGCAGGCATACCTACTTCTTCACCTACTGCTATTAATCTGGTATAAGATGTTTCTCCTACCAGATCTTTAACTTCCTGTTTGAGATTTGATTTTTTTTTCATCAGATAATCGAGAAAAGGGGTATGGGCAAAAGCAAAACAGTTGTATTCGGCCTCAGTTCTGTCACCGCATCCGTCTAAAATAATCTCTACCAGAGGCCCCTGTCTTTCTGTTATATCAAGTGTCAGGGTTTTTACTAAGTTTACGTATGTTGGCATAATTATTCCTTTCTCCCCATAGAGGAATATTTTATATAAAACCTGTTACAAACCTGTGTCATGGTAAGTTTACTTATTCTCTCTAAGGAACGATAATTAAATAACTGTCTCAAATATATTAAATCGTGACGCGTAACGCGAGGAAAGAGACAATTAATAAAATTCTATTCCTAATTATCCTTTTTCAGACCTGAAGTGGCAACAGTTTTCAGCACATCCATTGAAGTTATTATTCCTACAATTTTTTTCCCTTTCATTACGGGAACTCTATGAATTTTTCTTTCACTCATTAATTTGCAGACATGTTCAACAGGGTCATCTTCCGATACAAAAATAACTTCCTTTGTCATAATACCGTCAACCCAGTTGAATGAACCTTTTTGCTCTCTTTCTTCGTCAAGACTGACTTTAACTTTTATAAGCCTGTCTACAGCTTTAAGAATATCCCTTTCGGAGATAATGCCTATAACCTCTCCTGCGTCATCTACAACAGGCACGCCGGAAATTCTCTCTGTTATAAGTAGCTGTATAAGTTTTCTTATGGATAAATCCGAAGAAACAGTTATAACCTGTTTTGTCATAACATCTCTGGCTTTCATGAACATTCCTCCCTTATTTATTGTAACTCATGACACGTAACGCCATTACTGAGGTGAGTATAAATAATAAATATATGCTCTCGTGACGCGTAACGCGTAACGCGTGACGGGAGGAAAACTTTTATTACATGCTTATACTCAGGTCAGTAAAGTATTTTTTTATTCAGATAAAATCTTTCTACATGTTTTATAAAAAAACCTACCTGTTATAAAAAATTGTTTTATAAATTAATTTAGAGTAAGAACCTATCCGAAAAGTAATATTTATTCTATACCCTTCCGGTGGGTGAGGCTCTGGAGAAAAATATATACCGTATTAACAGTAATTTATAAATTAAACAAATGTAATATCGTAGCAGTCTGCAATAAGAATTTTTTTTGCAAGAGGATTATAGATTTTTCGGAAGAGCCTCACACAC
>CAYSLJ010000287.1:0-4534 GCA_964431735.1 uncultured Synergistia bacterium
AATGAATAGACAGTGGAGCATAAAACTTCATCATTTTCATATAAAATTCTAATAACTTATAAAATACACTATAACATACAGTCAAAGGTTGAACATAAATGTAGTATTGCCAATTTTTATTTCGTCATTTTCTTTCAATTCTGTCCTTACGTCGATCTTTATACCGTTTACATAAGTCTTATTTGTGCTGCCCAGATCTTCAATAAAACATATGTTTCCCTGAACTGTAACCATGGCATGACGTGACGAAACCTGAGGATCAGAGTCAAGACATATATCATTTCCCGGTGCCCTGCCTATGGATACGGTATTTCTATCAATAAAAAAAACAACCTCTCCCCTGCCTTCTCTGTAACATACGAATTTTCCGTAAGAAAACCTTTCCCCTGAGACTCTTTTATCAGAGTCATGAATAAAAGTAAAAGTCATATTCCCAATCTTTATTTCATCACCGCTGTTCAACTCAATTTTAACATCTATTTTCATACCATTTACATAGGTTTTATTCGTACTTCCCAGGTCTTCTATAAAATATCTCCTGCCTTCCATAGTAATCACTGCATGTCTTGAAGATACCTGGAGGTCATAATCGAGATAGAGATCATTTCCCGGTGCCCTGCCTATTTTAGTAACAGTTTTATCAAGAATATAACCGGTATTTCCACTGCCTTCTCTGTAATATCTGAGTTCGCCCGGTTTCTCTCCGGTAACTGCATAAGAAGGAGCAGTTGAAAGAACTGTTTGAATGTAAGGTTCTACAAGAGGAACAGTTCCGCCTTTTACAGATTCTTCAACAGAGACACATTCCGTCAATTCCGAAGGAAGATCTATAAATTTTACAGATTCTTTCTGAGCTACAGGTTCTTTTACAGGGATAGTCACTTCTTTCCGGGAGATACATTCCGTTACTTCTACGGGAACAGTCCTGTCTTTTACCGCTTTTTCCTGTGACATATATTCCGGCACAGAGGAAACTCTATAATCCCGGATGGACTGAAGATTATCTGTCTGAACTTCCGCTTTCCTCTTTTGTTTCTCCTGAATTTCTCTCCTTAATTTATCAGGTATATCCAGTTCAAGGAGCCTGTTATAATATTCAAGAGATTTTTTCTTAAAACCTGATTTTTCACAGCACATGGCTATATCAAGGAGAAGTTCATGATTTTCTTTATCCAGTTCCAGTGCCTTCACATATTCCAGATTGGCATTAAAATAATCTCCTCTGTTAGCAAATTCTCTTGCTTTATATATATAATCACAAGATTTCTTCTTACTGTGTAATTTAAAAAATTCATTTTTTATTTCCTGAATTGATTGAATTTTATTTTTCAATATAAAATCAGTTTTTTTATAATCATTGGAACCAATGGTTTTTTTTATATGTTCCTCGTGAGACTGTTCTTCCCGGACTTTTTGTTCAAGCGGCGTAAAAAGTTTCCCGCTGATTTCTCTGGATGCCCGTTCTTCTTCAATTTTTTCTTCACTTTCTGAAACAATCTTTTCTTCTTTGAATTCTTTCACCTCTTCAGGTAGCACAGAAAATTGTTTCTCAATTTCTGAAACTGCCTGTTTTTCAAAAGGAAAAATATGAGAAAAAACCTCTCTTGATAAAACAACCTCCTGTTCCGGCATCTCCCCCCCTTGCTGTAGCTGTTTAAACCTTACTACTGTATGTTCATCATCTTCTTCATCAGGTACCTTACATATTTCTAAAATACTGTTTCTCACCTTATCCGGTATATCCATAGTCAATAATCTATTGTATATATCAAAAGCTCTGCCGGGGAAACCGAGGTTTTCAAAGCATCCTGCTATAGACAGAAGAATCTGATAATTTTTATCATCAAAATCCAGAGCTTTCATATATTCGAAATTGGCGCTGAAGAAATCACCTTTACTCTCATATTCTCCGGCCATAGATATATGACTGTCCCTTTTTTTTACAGATTGAAGGTTCAGGAGTTCCTGTTTTACTTCACCTATAGACTGAAATCTATCGTCAGGTTTAAGTTCAAGCGCTTTTGCAATAATTTTACTTAAAACGCTGGATACAGAAGGATTAAGTTCATTTATCGGCGGAAAATAAGGAGTAAAATCTCTGGGATGATGTCTGGTAAGCATGTGAAATAATGTTGCTCCAAAGGCATATATATCACTTTTAGGTTCTGCTTTACCAAGCCACTGTTCGGAAGGAGCATATCCTCCGGTGAGGAGGGCATATTGAGTAACCTGACTGGTAGAACCCTGAAAGATTTTGGCTATGCCGAAATCAATTAATTTTAAATCTCCATGACCGGTAATCATAATATTGGAAGGTTTCATGTCTCTGAATATTATAGGGTTCGGTCTTTCATGAAGATATTGAAGGACATCGCATATGGTAAGAGCCCAGGTAATAACAGTATCTTCAGGGAAATACTCCTGTTCCTTTAAATTCTTTATCATTTTATCTACTGTCTCACCTGATATATAATCCATTACAAGATATAATTTTTTATCTTCCACGAAAAAATCAACTATACCGGGAATATTAGGATGTTCAAGACCGGCAAGTATCTGTGCTTCAATACGAAAACTCCTCTCTACAACTTCCAGAGGAATTCCTTCTGCCTGATGCATTTCCTTGACAGCCCATTGTTTACCGGGAAGATTAAGGTCACGACTCAGATATACTACGCCAAATCCGCCTGAAGCAATACCATGTACTATTACATAACGATTATTTATAATTTTTCCTATAGAAGGATAGGAAACAGCTATCCTGAGGCTCCTCTCACTTCTATATTCCAGGACAAGATAAAAACTATCTTCATCCATAAAAAAATCAAGTATGGCAGGAGAGGACGGCTTTTTATCTATCTTCATAGGCTCTTTACTTTTCTCTCTGTATTCTTCTATAACAGGTTTATAGAAGTCACCTGACGTATCTATTTTTATCTGTTTTAATAAAAGAGTAACGCCTGTGCTGACATCTTCTACAAGATAAAAAGATGTTTTTTCTCCTGCCGGAATATTTTTTAAAATCTTATATTTGTTAAATATTAACTGTTCCATAGCAACATATTTTGTATTTCATAAAATTTAAGTGAGTAGTGAGTGGTGAGTGAAATATGACTATTCACTTACTACTCACTATTCACTTATTACCGTTCCAGAAGGGTTAGTAACCATTTTATCAGATTCTGCCTGACAGGCTCTTACGAAGAAAAATCATTTGCCTTATATAATTTGTTTTCCATACAATAAATTAACTCTTATTTACTGAGGTGAGCATAAATAATAAATATCTGCTCTCGTGACGCGTAACGCGTGACGCGTGACGGGAGGAAGACTGTTATTACATGCTTATGCTCAGGTCAGTAATTTTCGTAAGCGTTCAGCAATTAGCTATCAGCTATCAGCTAAAACTTATAAAGCCTGACTGTGTAAATCAGTCTGAAAAAATATTTAACGACATTTATTATGTAATTTCTGTAAAAGCTGACTGCTGTCTGCTGATAGCTGAAGGCTTACTAAAAAACTAATTTTTCTTCTTCTGAGCCTCTCAGACAGAAGCTTTTTATGAATACCCTTTTACCTGTTGCGGTATTTAGAATATAATTCTAGCCCAACAAACATAGTATGTCAAATATTTTGCGGAAAAATTATTTTTTATCTGTTACAATTTTTTACAATTTGAAAAATTGATGTTACAAATCTACTATATAATTCAGATAGTAAGAAAGATAACAGCAACTAAAAAACTAAAAAACAAAGGAGAAATGAAAATGATTAACGGAATAGGAAATTCAAAAGGAAATGATTATCAGGTAGCAGTAAAGATGGCAAAGACTCACAGCAAGGAACAATTAGAACAGATGTATGAAAAGGCACAGCAGGGAAAAGACCGGGCACAGGCAGGACAAGGCGGACCCGGTGGACAAGGCGGACCCGGTGGACCCGGTGGACATGGCGGCCCAGGCGGACCCGGTGGCGGGCCGGGAGGTCCGGGAGGCCCCGGTGGTGCCGGAAATTCCCGTCAATCAGGTGAAGCAGAAGCAGGGAAAAAGCCGGAAGTAGTCAAAAAAGCCCTTGAAATAAAACAGCAGGATGAAACCAGTATATCAGGCGATGCCATTCAGAGTAACAATGACGGAGGAAATTCAGGCAATTTCAGTGCATTCAGTATGAACCTTCAGACTTTTGCAGGCACTACAAATTATAGTTAGTTTCATAACAATTCATAATTCATGAGTGAGTAGTTAATAGTGAGTGACATTGCCATATTCTACTCACTACTCACCACTCACTATTCACTTAAATTCTAATAAGGGGTTGTCAAGAAATAACCCAATCATATTTACGTCTATATCGTAACGCGTAACGCGTAACGCGTGACGCGAGGATGATAACCGTTCTAACAATTTGCCAGGGTTATTTTCTTACAGTCCCTAATTACCGCAACAGGTAAATAGGTACCCAAAAAAAATATGGCACTCACTCCTGTCCCTGACCGGGCTCTGGAGGAAAAGATATGCCGTATTAAAAGAGAGTT
>CAYSLJ010000288.1:0-4355 GCA_964431735.1 uncultured Synergistia bacterium
ATTCACTACTCACTATTTATAGTTTTTTGGATACTCTTTTACCTGTTCCGGTACTTAGTCTTTTTCGGACATTACTTTTTGTACTTACTCTAATTCTTACAGGTATACTGTTAGAGCAGAAAGATGAAATTCTTAACATATTTTATGAGGAAAATTTCGAGTTTATAGAAGAACTGAAAGAAGCAGAATGGGTTTGCCTTGTGTTAAAGAGATGTAGTTATTCCTGACAACTCCTGAATCCTGACAACTCCTGAATCCAATGGCCCGCGAAATTATGGTGAATTATGACTGACGGTCAACATATATAAGCTCTCTTTTACGTTTGAATATTCTTCCTCAAATTCAGGCAATTTATTCTTTATTTCTTCAATAGAATCTCTTTTCCCTGCTCTTTCTATATCATTACATAGTGTTACAAGTCTGTCTGCACCTAAATTGCCACTGGTAGATTTCATCGTATGCATTGTCCTGCATAAAGAAGATATATCTCCTTTTGTTACCTGTTCTTTTATATTTATTATAAAGTTTCCCGATTCTTTAATATATTCATTAATTATCTCTATAAAATCATTTTCATTGTCAATCATGTTCTTTAATTGCATTACAGTATCCATATTTATGGCCGGAGATTTTACAGATATGGACGATACTTTTCCAGGACATTTTTTCAAGGCTTCTATTAACCTGTCAATTTGAATGGGTTTACTGATATAATCATCCACACCTGCTTTGATACATTGTTCCCTGTCTTCTTTAAATGCGCCGGCAGTCAATGCAATTATATAAGGCTGTCTTTCCCGGGGGAAACGCTTCCTGATCATTTTAGTAGCTTCCAGACCATTCATTTCAGGCATCTGCACATCCATTAATATAACATCATAGGTTTGACGATTTAATCCTTCAATAACTTCCAGACCGTTAGATGCAATATCTGCTCTATAACCAAGCCTGGAAAGAATACTTAAAGCCACCTTCTGATTAATTGCATTATCTTCTGCCAGAAGAATATGAAGGGGATGAGATTCAGCTATATCTTTAATCAGAACCGGTTCTTTACCTACATACTTTTTCTTTAAGGTTATCCGTCCTGCAAATACATTAGTAATAGTATTATATAAAGAAGATGGTTTTACAGGTTTTGTAAGACATGCTGCAAATCCCAGGCCATCGCTTCCTTCTACTTTGTTACCAAGAGATGTTAGCATAATCACAGGTAAATCATCGGGGCCAAACAATTTACGTAATTCCTGTGCAAACATAATTCCATCCATATCAGGCATTTGCATATCTGTAATAACAAGATCGAATAACATACCAGATCTGACAAATTCAATGGCCTGATCCCCTGAAGAAGCAGTAATACAATTCATACCCCAGGCTATAGTCTGCCTGCTGAGTATATTAAGGTTTGTTTTATTATCATCTACTATTAATACCTTTTTTCCTTCCATTTTAATTCCCTGAAGCTCCTGAACTTCCTCCCGTATTGTAAAGGTTCCTGAAGCTTCCAGTGTAAAGTGAAAAGTAGTACCTTGCCCCTGATTACTCTCTACCCATATATTACCACCCATCATTTCTATAAGATGTTTGCTTATGGCCAGTCCGAGACCTGTACCTCCATATTTACGGGTAGTAGAGGCGTCAACCTGACTGAAAGAATCAAAAAGTATATGTATGCGATCCGACGGTATGCCAATACCGGTATCTTTTACTGAAAAATGTAATTTGTATCTATTGTCTCCCTCTAATTTATTACCTTTAACCGAAAGGATAACTTCACCTTTCTCAGTAAATTTAACGGCATTACTTAGCAGATTTACCATTATCTGTCTGATTCTTGTGACGTCTCCAATGACTATATGAGGTGTACCTTCATCACACATATAGGCAATTTCAAGATTCTTCTCAGAAGCTCTGGGAGTTATAAGATCAAGAGCATCTTCAATACAGTTTCTGAGATCAAAAGGTTGATATTCCAGTTCCAGTTTCCCCGATTCAATTTTGGAAAAATCCAGAATATCATTTATCAATCCTAAAAGATTATTACTGCTTATATGAATAATCTGTGTAAATTCATGCTGTTCGGTATTAAGTGACGTATCCATCAATAGATTTGTCATACCGATAATGGCATTCATTGGGGTACGTATTTCATGACTCATATTTGCAAGGAACTGACTTTTAGCTATACTGGACTGTTCTGCATCAAGTTTTGCCTTCTCTAATTCTGTCTCTGTCTTTTTTCTTTCCATAATCTCTGACTGAAGTTCTTCATTATTTTTTTGTAAGTCCTTTGTCTGCTCCTTTACTCTTGCTTCAAGTTCATCGTGAGCTTTTCTCAGTTCTTCCTCTGCTCTTTTCCTTTCTGTAATATCTCGAATGGTAGCCTGTAAAACAATCTCTCCTGACAGTTCAAAGGCAGACAGTAATACATCGGCAGGAAAATCTTCACCATTTCTTCTTCTATAAATAAACTCACAACGGTTATAGCCTTTCTGAAAAGCAATTTCAAGCTGTTTTTCTGTATAAGAAAGTGAAGTATCTCCTTCCTGTTGATATGATGGTAACAGTTCTATAGGATGATGTCCTATAATATCTTCTTTATTTTTTATGCCAAACATAAGTAGAGTAGGAATATTACAATCAATAAGTTTCTCCTTTGAAAGAATAATAACAGAATCATTTGAACCTTCATATATTGCCTTAAATTTTCTTTCATTTATCTTCAAATTTTCTTCTATAATTTTTCTTTCTTTTATTTCTGTTAAAAGTTCTTTTTTCTGCTTTTCTATGCAATTCATAAGATAATGATGGCAATTTTCCGGTCTGTTCAAGTTATTATGAATAGCCATAGCCATACCTTCACAGCTTCCATAACCACAGGAAGAACAATTATAAATATCTTTTTCCGAATATTTTTCCATCCTGCTAAATATATCTCTTAACTCGAACGTATCTGGAGTTTTTAAGTTTATATTGTCTTTTCTATTTATATAATTTCTTCTGTAAAGCTCAGGGTTCCAGTAACGATTTATTACCTTTTCTATATCTTTAATTGTTCTGATTTGAGAAAATAAACCTGTCTTCTGATATTTTTTCATCATAATTAAATTTCGCTCTTCTATTAAAGCATCTAACTCATCTACAGGTTTATCAGCTAAATCTGTTCCTGTCCCTCCATTACAACCTGCTTCACAGCTAAGACAATCTATAAGAAGAGGATTTATACCCTTTGATAGGGCTTCTGATAACTGACTGATATATTTATAAATAACCTGAGGGCCTTCGATTTTACGGGTAAAATTTTTTATATCAGCCTTCCATCTTTCAGCAGTTCTCATAAGTCCACCGGGGGTAGAAAACAGTACAGCTCTTTCTGCAGGAGGATTATCATAATCTAATTCAGGAAAAGATAAAATACTTACTTTCTTCTCATTAAAGTATTTCTTTAAAGAAAGAAAAGTTATGTTGTAATCTCCAAGTCCTGTAGCTTCAAATTCTCTTTTTTTAGCTATACATGGAGAAAAAGCAGCAATTTTATAATCTCTGTACTGTGGATAAAATTCTCTGA
Source organism: uncultured Synergistia bacterium (assembly GCA_964431735.1). Classification (GTDB taxonomy): domain Bacteria; phylum Vulcanimicrobiota; class SpSt-956; order SpSt-956; family JAKJGF01; genus CALARM01. The sequence continues at coordinate 3,572 of CAYSLJ010000288.1, forward strand.
TCATTTTCATTGTATGTCCCATAGGGCTATCTACCGGTGCAAGATAGGGAATAAGTTCCGGATAATATATTTCTATATAATTGACCAGCACGGGACATGGCTGTGCAATAACCATTTTCTTATTAGAAGTTTTTAACAGATCTATATAAGATTTAACTGCTAATTCAGCTCCAAAGCTGACATCAAAAATAGCATTTATGCCGATGGACTTTATCCATCCATTTAAATTTAAATATTCATTTGGAAAGCTGGTTGCTACCCCCGGAGCAACGATGGCAATTATTTTTATACCTTTCTCCAGATCTGACAACAAAAGCTCCATATCATCTATATAGGTTCTTGCACCATGACTGCAGATTTTAATACACTGACCGCAGGCAATACATGTATCAGAATTGATATGAATATAGTCTCCGCTGCCATCATTACAATATTTAACAGGACATACAGAAATACAGTTATAGCAGTTAACGCATTTTTCTTTATCTATCTTGATTATTTGTAATATATTTCCCATATAAATTATTTTTCCACCTCTGTCATAATATCTGTGTATAATACCGGATAGCTATAATGCTTTGCATAGATAAGGCCAGTTGCGAAAATAAATAATTATCTTTCTATTAATTTGTTTTCCCAGAAATATCTCCCCGGTAAACTATATCATGGGAAAAAACATATTACAGTAACAAAAATTACGAAAGAGGGTTTTTAACATTAAATTAAATTTATACTATACTTTCGCATTTTTTTAATAAAAAGTTATCTTAAAATATATTATAAC
>CAYSLJ010000289.1:0-4061 GCA_964431735.1 uncultured Synergistia bacterium
ATTTTTCGGAAGAGCCTCACACACCGGAAGGTATTTGATGACTTTTCGGATAGGAGAGCCTATCCGAAAAGTCATATTTTCTCATCCTTTCCACTGCCATGTTACGATGATACCGGGTCACCTGTTATAAAAAAAATACAATCTTATGATTGAATGTTTTTTTTATATATTTTATAATATATTATCTATTTTTATGTAAAAATCAAGGAATTATCAAAAAAATGTAAAATATAATGGTAGTTAATTTATTGTATTTGATTCTGTTAATATTCAGTTTTCCCGTCACGTGTTACGCGTCACGGGTTACGATATTTATATTCTGAGGTGAACCGGTGGTTTGTTCTAAATGTGGTTCAAATAATAGAGATGGTGCCAATTTCTGTGACGGATGTGGTAAACCTCTTGGCGAGGCGACAACAGATGAAGTTAAAGGTCTTGCCCTTGTAGAAGGAAGCACTCTTAATGGCCGTTACATTATAAAAAATCTGATTAAAGTTGGCGGTATGGGTGCTGTTTATAAAGCAGAAGATAAAATTACCGGGAAAATCTGTGCTGCCAAAGAATTATGGACTTACTGGGCTACATCGGATCAGGAAAAAGAATATCTTATAAAAAAATTTGAAAGTGAAGCCGATTTGCTTCATAAACTCGACCATATAAGCCTTCCCGGTGTTATAGATTATTTTATTTCCAATGAACGTTATTATATTCTTATGGATTTTATCGATGGATATGATCTGGATACTCTCATACAGGAACAGGGAAACCCCGGATTACCTCAGGAAGATGTTGTAAAATGGGCCATTCAGGTTGCTGAAGTCCTTGAATATCTTCATAACTGTGAACCTCCTATAATTTACAGGGATTTGAAACCGGCAAATATTATGATCAATTCTGATAATAGAATAGTTCTCATTGATTTTGGTATTGCCTGTGCTCTTCAGGACGGTTCAGGAGGAAGTCCCAGGACTATGATAGGAACTATGGGATATATGTCGCCGGAACAATTTATAGGTAAGGTTGCCCCTACAAGTGATATATTCTCCCTGGGGGCTACCCTTTATTATCTTTTAACAGGTACGACTCAGGAACTTTTTAATTATAAGCCCATGAATAATATAGTCCCCGGAATCAGTGAGGCTCTTGATGATATAATTCGCAGATCCCTTCAGTTTAAACCGGGAGACAGATTTCAATCTGCAGGTGAAATGGGTATTGCGTTGGAACAGGCAATGAGACAACATTTCCTTGTAACAAAAAGACTGAGTGAAGTAGATCTATGGATGAATCAGCTCTGTTCGTTGAAAGATGATAAATCAAAACTGGAAGCCATAAATAGACTTGGTGAACTTGGAGATAGACGGTCTTCAACTATTCTGGCAGATATAGTCCTTGAGGATAATAATCCTATATTAAGACAGGCAGGTGTTTATGCCCTTGGTAAAATAAAAGATCCGACATCTATATATGCTCTGGTTAAGAAGCTTAAAGACCAGAATAATGACGTCTGTCTGGCTGCCATAAAGAGTTTAAGTAATTTTAAAGAGAAAAAGGCTTTACACAGTTTAATAGATTGTTTGAAGAGCGAAAATGTGAATATAAGAAAAGGTGCTGCTATAGCTCTTGGCAAAATGGAAAATCCCGATGCTCTCGATTCCTTAATTGCTGCAAGAAACAAAGAAGGGTTTTTTAGCATTGGTATGAAATCCGTCTTTAATAAATCTATAGAGAAAATCAAAACAGCTAAATCCAGAAGTCCTGTAAGTGCTGAAGAAGTAAAAGATATAGACGACTCGGACATATATGATCTTTTTGGAGTTTCTTCAAAATCTCCTTCCGAAGTATCTGATTATGATACTCAAACACTTCCCGGCGGTATTTCTTCCGATATTATATTTAAAGATAGAGATACAAGAGAACTTGAAGAAGCAGATCTGACAGAACAGAAGGGCTTTGAATATAAACATGCTGACAGGATTTATCTCAATTTGATTAAGGAATTGCTGGAAAAAGATTTTACTGCTTTAATTCCTGCCATTCAAATGAACAGGCAGAAGCTGGATGCAAGATTTTTCGAAATACTTGATTATGAAGTTCAATCGGCAGAGAATGACAGTAAACTTGCAAATGATTTGTATTATCTGAACAGTATCATGAATAATTTGAGGATTCGAGATACAAAGGTTCCCATTTATGTTCCCGGCGCCGGTGAACTCGCTTCTTTAGAAATGGTACATTTAGGTGATAAGAAAAAGAAGGCTCCATGTGAGACTTATAAGGAAGAAGTGTCTGTTTCTATAAGTGATACGTCATCTCTCATATTTTCCGGCAGAAGATTTAGTGCAGGTCAGGTGGAAGAAGTTCTTCACCCTGCTCCGGCAATTGTTCCGTCCGATGAGATTCTCACAAAAAAAGACCTTTCCATTTCTTATGATAAAAATAAAGAAAATTCTGACAGTTTCCGTAAGATTCAAAAAAAAGTAATAAAGTATAAGAATATGTTGAGAGATAATCCTGATAATTTTAAAGAGGTTCTTTCCTGCTATAAAAAACTTAAGAAATCTTCTCCTCATAATGAATATGTAATTGATGGTCTTGCATGGGTATATATGAAAAAAGGCTTTTTGAAAAAAGCCTTCAATGAATTAATCACTCTTCTGGAACCCGGTGCTATAAGTGAAAAGAACTCGTGCGAAAAATATTTTAAGAATGATTAGTGAAGAGTGATTTAATAAAACCCACTTATCACTGCTCACTTATTTATTAATATTTTATAATACTGAAGAGCTTCCTGAAATTTACCTTTTTGCTCATATATAATAGCAAGTTTGACCATTGTTTCTTTGTCATCAGGCTCTGTCTTAAGTTTATTTTTCAGTCTCTTTATTTCTTTATCGCTTATATCTACTTTTATTTTAAACATCTCTGCATATTCAGGGATACAGTTAAGGGAATATTTATATCGGGAAAGAGCTTCCCGGTAATTTCCGAGTTTTTCATAAATTTCCCCCATTCTTCTGTAACAATCGTGAAGATTTTGTGCAGAAGCACTGGCATAATGGGTATAGAGTTTAAAGCATTCAAGAGCATTTTTATAGTCTTTCAGTGCTTCATAAGCTACAGCCATGTAATAATAACATTCCATAGCTTTAGGATCCAGCTGAAGAGCGCAGGTAAAATCGTTTAATGATTTATCAAATTCTTTTTTTTTCAGTGATTTTATACCTTCTTCTTTGTAATCTTCCACCGTATATACTCTGTCTTTATTAAGAACAGAGTCTATGTTGAGAGAAGAGAGAATTTTTTTTATATGATATATGGCTTTTGATAATCTTGCCTTCTTTTCGTAAATAAGAAACAGTTTTATTCTTGTTTCATTATCATAATCATTATCTTTGAGCTTCTGTTCCAAAAAATTAATTTCACTGTCGGTAGATACGAGATCTTTATGAAATATATTATTAAATTCGGGATAGGCACTCAGGGCATATTTATAATAGGTCATAGCTTTCGGAAAATTACTCTTTTTTTCATATATAAGGGCTATTTCTGTATAAATTTCCGGCTCATTGTAATGGGAGCGGGAATATATTTCCAGTTCCCCTATTGCTTCATCATATCTTTTTACTGCTGCAAGGGTTCTGCCAAGATAGAGGTGCACTTCCGAAAGTTTTGAATTAAGGGCAAGAGCCTGTCTGAGTTCAATTTCAGCAGTCTCAAAATTATTTGCCATATAAGCTTCCTTACCTTTTTCAAAATGTTCAAGGGCTTTTGCCGCTTTTTCTTTATAGGTGCTGGATTGCCCTTTCTGTGCTACTGTGTTTCCGTATAGTTCACCTGCTGATACAGACAGACACCATGAGAGCATATAGATAGATAGAAATAAAATTACCTGATAAAGCAAAAAAATCACTCCTTTATTATTTGAATAATTACGACTATACTTTTGCAGATTTCTTAAAAACAGTTGTAATTCTTAAATCTAAGGCTAGTTAGCTATTAGCAGTTACTGACCTGAGCATAAGCATGTAATAACAGTCTTCCTCCCGTCACGCGTCACG
>CAYSLJ010000290.1:0-3880 GCA_964431735.1 uncultured Synergistia bacterium
TTTATTTTATCAAGACCCTTTTGCAGATTTTTTTAAAAATCTGCGAAAGTATAGTTTATAATAAAATTATAATATCGAAATAGCTTCCCACTTACCTTCTACAAGGTGATAAATTTCATTGTAGCCAATATACTGCAGGAGATAATGAACTTCAGTAAAATGGGAACTTACCTGGTCAGGACTGTGAGCATCAGAATTGACCATTACCTGTTTTGGCATGGTTCAAGCATATAAATTTTAACAGTTAAAACCTTAAAAAGTACATATGTTATCCGCTCAAAAAGAAACAAAAATTCAGATTAATGCTAAACATTAATATCCAAGCACCTGTAACCAGTTAAGATGTTTCTTACCTGTAAATACTTGCAGACGACTTTTCCCAACTCTATCAGGGAATTTATCACATCTTTCAATAGTTTTAGTATTGAAGTAAAACTGCAATAAATTGAGAAAATTACTCCTTCCAATAGTTTTTCTTAAAGAGAAGTAAGGTCTTATCAAGCTATTAACATTTTCAACTATACTACTGGCTCTAAAAGTATTATCTAATAACCCCTTAACCTGTGTCTGTATAGTTTTCAAATCTTTCCCAAATCTGGATAATAACTTACCTTCTAAAATCCAGTATCTATAATGTGCTTCAGTAAGAGTGAGCTTTAGATAAAGTATTTTTATATCGTCAATATTCAGGTCATACTGGTTATCCTCTTTGAATTTAATCAGTTTTTCATCCAGAACTCTGGCGAAAGATAAAAGTTTCTCTTTATTATTTCTGAGATACGTTACCAGAGCTTTTATATCAGGTTTATGTTCACTTCTTTTCTTTATCTCATTTAAAACATAATCATATATCCATAATCTGCTCTCATAACTTTCTGAATAGATATCCATAAGTTCATAAAACCACTGAGTTAAAACCCAGAAATCATCATATAAGCTTATGGCTTCTTCCATCTCTGACTGAACTAATTTATATTTTCTACCATATTTCTGTCCCTGATTTTTTAATAATGCCTATAGTGGGATGGTATTGTAAGAAATTCAGTAAGACTCTTTATTGTATCGATAAATTTTATGCCAGTTCCAGGATATGTCATAAATGTGGTTATAAGAATGAAGAAATATCCTTAAAAGACAGAAGCTGGACATGTCCAAATTGTAAAGCAGAATTAGACAGAGATCTGAACGCTGCAATAAATATCTATAAGGTTGGGGCTTCAACCTTCGGGTTAGACGAAGTAAGACTTGAATTTAATCAAGCATTCGTTGTTTGACCCCAGACCCCCACGATCTTCAGTCGTGGGAGTAAGTCAGATTTATATCTTCTTCTGACCAGGTTATTTCTCTTGTGGTAGATTGAAAGGCCACATGTCCTATAAGTTTATTATTTGCATAACATGGGAGAGTCATTAAGGATTTAAGTCCTATAGCTTCCCATAATTTTTTTTCTCTATATGCTTCACGAGGGAGTTCATCCAGATTTGTTACATAAGTATATTCATGATTTTTATATTTTTCTAATGTCCATGGGAAATCATTTAAAGAGAACCCTTTAACAAATTTCCATCTATATTCTTCATCAATACCGGGAGAATAGAAATAGCCATCAAATAGTATCAGGTTATCGTCAAACAGTATAATGGCACATTCTTCATAACCTTTAAATTCTGCCAGTTCCTTTAAGGATATATTCATATGTTCCCTCAATTCACTCATAGGGAGATTTATAAAACGGGCTGAAATGGTTGTTGCCAGGTTTTCCAGTCCTATACGGTAACGGAAATCTTCCTTTATTTTTTTCAGTTCTTCTATTTCTTTATCTTTTTCTTTCAGTTTTTCTTCAAAATTCTTCATTGGATGCTCCTTGTTAAGGCGTGACGCGTGATGCGTTTTATTCCACGCATCGCCTATTACGCTACTATAACCATTTCCTGAATCTAAAATTAATTAACATAATAATAGATATGAAAATCATAATACACCATATGCCGGGATATCCCCAGTGCCATTTGAGTTCAGGCATAAATTCGAAATTCATGCCGTAAATACCTGCCAGGAATGTAAGAGGGATAAATATTGTAGACATAATGGTGAGAACCTTCATTATTTCGTTCATTTTATTGCTGATACTTGAAAGATATATGTCCAGCATGCCAGAAACTATATCACGGAATGTTTCTATTGTGTCTATTACCTGAATTGTATGATCGTAAATATCTCTGAAATATATACCGGTAGAATCCTGAATAAGGGATGAATCACCTCTTACAAGGGTATTTATTACTTCTCTTAAAGACCATACGGACTTACGCAGGAATATAAGTTTTCTTTTTAATTTATGAATAATCTGAAGTGTTTCTTTTGTAGGATTGGCAATCAATTCATCTTCCAGATCTTCTATTTTATCTCCTATTTTTTCCAGTATGAAAAAATAGTTGTCAACTATTGCATCCATCAGACCATAGGCAAGATAATCGCTTCCCATTTTTCTTATCTTTCCTTTGTCAGTTCTTATTCTGTCTCTGAGAGGATCGAAAATATCCCCTTTTATACCTTCCTGAAAAGATATGACAAAATTTTTGCCCAGTACCAGGCTCATCTGTTCTATAACTATATCTTCAAGACTGTCATCATAGGTAATCATTTTTAATACTATATAAAGATAATCATGCAGATCTTCTATCTTTGGTCTCTGATCTGTATTGACAATATCTTCCAGTATAAGAGGATGGAGCTGGAAGTAATCACCGAGTTTCTGTATGGTATGTACATCCTGAAGGCCTTCTATATTAACCCATGTTATAGAAGGTTTATCTTTAAAAGGGAAGCAATCTTCAACTGTTTTTGTTTCTTTCTCGTTACAGGACAGCTCATCATAATCCATTATATTTATTTGTATTGCTTCGGCTTTTTTTTCACCTATATAAACAAGAGAGCCGGGGGATAGTCCGGCTTTTTTTGATCTTTTCTTTACCAGTCGCGCTCCCTTTCTTTTGTTTGACCGTGACACAGGCAAAACCTCCCTTATAATAATTAAAGATGAGCCCAAAGACTCATCTTTAATTATGTTATCCGAAAATAATTGTCAGACAGATTAATATCTTCTTTTGCCGCCGCCGTAGCCGCCGCCGCCTTCTCTTCTGCCGCCGCCGTAGCCGCCGCCTTCTCTTCTGCCGCCGCCGTATCCGCCGCCGCCTCTGTTGCTATCTCTGTCTCTGGCTTCACTGACTTTAAGCTGTCTTCCGTCAAGCTCGTATCCGTTCAATTTATCGATTAATTCTTTTGCATCTTTTTCTTCTGCCATTTCTACAAAACCAAAACCTTTAGAACGTCCGCTCTCATGATCTTTTATTATATTTACTGTCTGAACAGCACCGTACTGTTCACATACTTCCTGAAGGGCTTCCTCATCAGTGCCATAGGAAAGATTCCCTACATAAACTTTAGCTGCCATAACTAGCTTCCTCCTTGAGTAATGAATAAATTTCTGGTAACTACCAGGTCGATCCACTTCGAATTTCTTGTAGCCACGAAGTGCACACAAAAGAAGAAGCTTCGGGCAACCAGATATTCTGATCAATGAACAACAAATTAAATTATACCATATTAAAAATAAACTAGCTATATGAAAATAAAATAATTTTTTTATTTTTCAGAAAATTTCATCTGTGAGCCGTGAGTAGTGAGTGGTGAGTGGTGAGTAGTGAGTAGTGAGTAGTGAGTAGGGGCGTTTAATTAAACGCCCGGGATTAAATACGCATCACGCATCACGCATCACGCATTACGCATCACGCATCACGCATCACGCATCACGCGTCACGCATTACGCATCACGCATCACGCATTACGCATCACGCATCACGCATCACGCATCACGCGT
>CAYSLJ010000291.1:0-3866 GCA_964431735.1 uncultured Synergistia bacterium
CAGGATCATATATTTTCCGGAAGAGTCCGGCCAGGGACAGGTTTTAATATGGGTAATAACTTATTTGGAGCGGTACTAAGTATGGTCATAAAAAATACCCTCTCCTTAATCCTCTCCCTCAGGAGAGAAAACAAGAAGCAAATTCCTTACACAGGAATAGAATGAATCCTTAACTTAATGACATTGCGCGTTACGCATTACGATATAAACTGTAAATATAATGTATTTATTGATTACTGTATTACTGTAGAAGGTACTATCTTCATTTTTCCGTCTTCATAAAGAGTATAGCCTGCATATGGTATGCCTTTATTATCAAATAAATCTTTCTCTTCAATTTTCTTTACAGAAGGATCGATAAATTTTATCCTTCCTTCTTTTATAAGATTTTTCAGACGATTTTTTGTGTTTTCTATATTATCTCTGTCAACAGCTCTGGAAGCGAGTGAACATACTTTTCCTCCTGAGTCGGACAGGATATTTACTCCACCTGTTATCTCTATCATGGCTCCGTCAAATATGCCGTAATCACTCCCTCTGAGAGGTACTTCCTGATTATAAGTAAGGTCAATTATGGTATTTCCGTCTTTATTTTGCTCTGTTTTTTCTATTTTTAATGGGGTATCTCCGGAAAAACCTGTTAATTCTCTGTTCCTGTCAATAAAATTCAGTATGTTTTCTCTGTCTGACGGGTTTATAAATTTACTGCCTCTTATCTTCTGTGGTATTTCTTTATCTTCAAAAAGAATCCATCTTTTTTCAAAAACATCTTTCAGTATATTTTTATATTTTCCTTTTTCTTCCATTTGATCTACTTTAATCATTGCCTGTGCAATGTCCTTATAAGTAGCTTCACTGGGAGGACAGATGTCTATAGCTTTCATAAACAGTTTCCCGCATGTATTGCTCATTTTCGTGAGAGCTTCCTTCTGAGCTATTCCCTGTGATACATACTGATGAAAAACCTTTTCCATAATATCATAAAAAGCTCCCACAAAAAGCTGGCCGAAAACATGGGCTTCACCTGTAAGTTCATCTTCCTGCTGCATCTGGGGCAGTAAATAGGGATTACTGTAAGTATAACTGTTTATGGCGCTCCTTATAAAAGGTTTCCCCATGACACTCTGTCCGAACTGTTCTCCTATACGGGACAGAAGATTTTCTTTCCGAAAATCTCCCCCTGTTTCTTTAAGAAATAATTCGCATACCTTATCTTCCTGAAGAGAAGCTAACATGCTGATTATATCGCTGAATGCTTCATGTATGGCTTCTGTTTCAATATTCCATTTCAGAAAATTCGGTTTCATACCGTCTAGTCTGGCATGACCTGTTTCGTGGGCACCTATATCAAAAGACTTCCCTGTATGTATGGTCTGGCCTGTTTTTTTATCTTTAAAATGGAAAAAATTAAGAGTGCCGTCTTTTTTATTATAGAAAGCATTGGCCATTACTCCCTTATCGGGGTTTATAATTATCTTATCACGGCCGAAAGACCAGGGTATTTTTTTACCGAGAAATTTCTCCGTCATATTTATGACTTTATCAACGGTAACAAAGGTTTGAACATTTATAAATTCCGGTTCTTCGGGAGAATATATAAAATTGCCGTCACTTTTTGGTTTTACATCACCGTTTGTATCTATTCTTTCATTGTCCGGGCCGGGTGTAATATTAATACCGGCTATTTTAGACAGAACCGGTTCGGTGACAGAAGGATCCTGGGGATAATAACTGGCTGTTATATCTTTTCTTGAACCTATTGATACAGTATCCTTTAAAGAACTTTCGCTTGTTTTTGTGTCTGGTCTTTCACGATGAGATGAAATAGTATTAATCTTTGATTCTATTTTCATAAATTATAAATTCTCCTTTTAAAGATGAGATGGCTTTATAATTATAGCAAATTTTGTCACTATCCGCCATAGAAGGAATTATAGTTAGTTTCATAACTTATTAGAAATTAAGTGCTTCGTGACGCGTAACGCGTGACGCGTGACGCGAGGATTATCTGTAATTTGTTGTGAACTACACTATAATTTTATAAAATTTCAAATTATTTTTTTATAAAAGGGAATAAATTTTTAAATGCTTCGACTAACAATGTGTCAGAAATAAAACAGGGTAAAAAGAAATTATCCGGATATTCCCTCATATCGTGACGGTTAACGCGTAACATGTTACGAGAAATTCACTGAACCATTTCAAAGTTTAATTTACAAAAATTTTAAGGAGGAATTTAACAATGTTTAAACACAGTTTAATATTATGGACACTTATAATGACATTTTTCTCTATACTTGTATTTCAGGTTTACAACAATAAAATATCTCTTGCTTCAAATTCTCAGGTAACACCTGTAGCAGTAACACCGACTCCAGTTGTAGTTGAACCTGTCCAGGTTCCTCAGAGACCTGTTCCTACTCTGTCACCGGAAGAACTGAAAAAATATGAAGTCTATCGCCAGGTAATAAATAATACTGCAGCAATGGTACATAATGGTCATGCCAGACAGCTTGTTCATAAATACGGACTGAATATTCAGAATGTTACATGGGAAGACACGGGACGCTTCAAGGGATCATCTGTGGGGCCCAATATAAGCGATATGACCATACAGGTTCAGCAGATGTACCCGGGAAGCCAGAATTATAGCTCTACATATATGCCTGTTATAAGATATGACAATTTTTCAGATAAAACTGCAGATATTTCGCCGGATCAATTCTATTTGCTCGCAGGAAATGAACATGGTAAATCATTGAAACCTGTTACACTGAAAGAATTCCTTAAAGATATAACTAAATACCTCCATAATCCGGAAGGATGGAAAAATCAGAATACATCACTTCTTGCAAAGAGAGACAGCCATGTTCTCGTAAGTGCCCAGGCATGTTTTCTCCCTGTGCCGAAAGACGGAAAAGCAAAATTCAATCCCTTCCTCTTTAACTATCAGTCTTACGGAAATGACCCGGCAGTTCTCACCATACTTGCCACAAGAGAAGGCACAAGCGTGTCAACAGGAGGACGGTGCATATTCTTCAATCAGAACGGACAGAGAGCCGCTTTTACAGGCCAGAGAATCAGTGATTTTATGGAAGAGGTAAAAGAAGGACAGAGTGACGGAAACAGCGCTGTTCAGGCAAACGGTGAGAGCGGACTGAATGTAGTTCTCCTCATACAGGTTCCTCTTAAACAAAAGCATGTTCAGAGATATAATACAGGTTTTAGCTCTAATGAATCTGTCCAGTGCTGTGACAGTGTATGTAAATCGGCAGTAAGTGATGTGGAAGAAGCAGTCATAGGTCACGGCGAACTGGAAGGACCCTATACTGAAATCGCAAATCTTGATATAGAAAGAGATGAAAGATTTCCGGTAAGAGTTACAGTGCAGTATTATAAAGCAACCAGTAACGGAGTCTTATCAGAAAAAGATATAAAGGATATAAGATCACAGATCGATAAAACCTATGGACAGGCAGATTATGTGGGAAGCCTTGTTGTGGAAGGTTTTACGGAAAGACCGACAGAATATACGGGAGTAAAAGGAGAACCTTACGGCTGGTGGCATTATTATAACAGAAGAAGTAAATAGTGAATGGTGAGTGGTGAGCAGTGAGTGGAAATAACATTCACTGCTCATTTTTTTTCCCTGATTTGTAACGATCCAGAAAAAATAAAGCAATCAGTGATACAATTCCTATAACCAGTAAAAACCTTTTCACTATATCGAATAAATGCTAAAACCGGAGCCTGTACTACGCTGGCTACAGCACCTTTCGATACGTTCAGTATAGGTGCTATGACATGTGCACCTTAGAGCCTATCCGAAAAGTCATCAAATACCTTCCGGTGTGTGAGGCTCTTCC
>CAYSLJ010000292.1:0-3629 GCA_964431735.1 uncultured Synergistia bacterium
TCTGCCAGGGCAAGTATTTTCTTCATATGTGGCTGTCCTTTATAGGGATGGCCGTTTTCTACAAAATATAATTCAAAATCATTATTAACCTTTTTCCCGAAAATATTTTTGCATAACGGCAAAAGAGCAGGTTTCCCCGTAGATGTAATAGACGGAAGAGGAACCCATCTGGCAGTTTCTTCTACATATAAGCCTTTCATGGAACATAAATCACGTAATCTTTTACCCAGGTCAAATCTGAGGCCATCAACAAAAAATGTACATTCTCCGTTACGGGAATCAATATTTTTCTGTTCTGTTATATTTCCCCCTGGATAACCATCTCTATCTGCCAGTTTCTGGAGATAACGGGCACTGTTTTCAGCCCATTCCAGGTAGACGCTCCTCAGAGCTATTTGAATTGCTTCCAGATCTTCCTGTTTTTTGCCGAAAGACAGAGCTTTTATTAAAGAGGAATCTGCTTTCCATCCTGTACTTTTGTAAACATGTTCAATCTCCTGAATAGTTCCCGAAGTGATGGAATATTCCGTTATCTCTGCCACTATGGCAATATGTTCGAGAGCGCAGGCCAGAGGGGCTTCTCCCAGTTCAGCCCATACCGTATTCCTGCGCATTTTATTTTTACTCTCCAGAACCTTTATATGTTCTCTGGCTTTATAAGGAGTCATTTTTTCAGCCATAATCAGATCAATGCGCAGTGTTCTTTCTTCTTCATCGTTCCACTGAGGCCATCCGCTATTATCTGCAAATAAGTCTTGAGGCAGAGGAGTTTTTCTTATTAATAAAGGTATGGCCGGATATCTGCGTGGAGCCTCGCAAAAGCGGTTCCATACGGATTTCCACTGGCCTTTATGTTCGGCCAGTCTGGCAGCACCTGAAAGGTTACTGTCATTTTCAGGGTTATAGGCATATATGGATTTACATAATTCTACAAAACCGCGCCACTGGTTTATATCAAGTGATGTTTTGAAGTTTTCTCCCCTGTCGAGCCACATTAAAATCTCCCTGTCAGGATCTCCCCCTGCAAGCAGTTTATTGAAATAATCTTTATCAAGTTTTTTCCCTTCCATCGGTTCTGCTTCTTCATCCAGCAGCCTGTAGAGAGACAGAAGCATGGCATTTTTTGTATCGTTATCCTGTGATACTTCCAGTCCCAGACCTCCTTCTTTTGACTTCAGGAAAGCCATTACAGTCCAGTCTTTGCCATTTACCTGAGACCATATCATTCCTCTGTACTGCAATTCTATAATGGGCGTAAGTGATCCGGGACAGTTTTCCACTGCCCTGAGATCCTGTCTGCTTATACCTGGAAGATAAAATACCGGTATATGGCCGTCAGGAATTTTCACATCTGAAATTTTTCCTGACATTACACATCTAAGCCATATGGCAGGGCCGGAATGTTTTTCCATGTTGTAATCTCCCAGTATAAACAGCTGCGGCAGTTCTTTCTGTAAACGCGGTATTACAGGTTCCCACTGACAGTCTCTGTCCGGCCAGAGTATACAGGCAGGACGTTCCTCTATGTCCGGGTTATATCCGGATGAATTTAAAAGAGATTTTATAATTTTTTCTACTATTTTCATAAAATAAATTTATCCATCTTTTATTTTTGTTTGTTTGTTTCAGAGTTCTTTCCTATTTATCTAATCTTCATCATTCTCATCCAGACATATTTTCGGAAATGGATCCAAATCATTCATGTATAAAATTTGAAAAGCTTTCTTCTGGTCTTCAGCAGTTATTTCTTTTGCCAGGCACATATTAATTATATCTATAATACAATTTATCTGTCCTTTATTTAAAACAGTCCATTTACCTTCAGAAATGGCATCTTCCAATGAGATAATAATTTTTGCAAAATTAGGCTCAACTTCAGGAGAATAATCCCAGAGATTGTTTATAAAACTTTTTAACATTGAAATAAATTGAGCTGATTCTATTACATTATTTTTATTGCAGGAATCTCTAAATTTCTCGGCATATTTAAGTATGTTTTTTAATACCGGTTCTCTTTTATATCTTAAATACTCAATAGTGTGTTTCTTTTTTTTATGACTTCTTTGAATTATATCAGCTATATCTTCGCCTTTTGAAGATATACCATTAGATTCTTTGTATTTATCATCATTAAATGTCAGATCCTGTAAATATCTGTCACAGTGGAAGGTATTTACATAATTATCACTTTTTATATTGGATGTTATTACCTTCTTAGTATTACTGATAGCAACGTTTTCTCTTTCAAGTGTTTTACTCATAACTATCTCTCCCTGATATATAACTTGAGAATTTATCTGCAAAATTAAGTAGTTCATTAAGAAGAGATAGCGCAGGTGTAAACCTCATTTCAAACATTGCTTTTTGTAATTTCATATGTGAAAAGTCCTCCTAAATAATCTATATTTTTATAGAAATGATATATGAAGTTCTTTCCCAAGACCTTTTGCCAGTTTCTTTAGAAATTGCAGGGAAGGGTTGTAATTTCCTCCTTCCAGTCTGCTGATATTGCTCTGCCGTGTCCCTATTTTTCTGGCCAGTTCTTCCTGAGTGATATTCTGTTCTATTCTTGCTTCAATAATCTGACTTATTATTTCATATTCCGGTTCGAGATCTTTATATGTTTTAGCTACTGCCGGATCTTTTAATAATTCTTCTTTTATTTCTTCAAATGGAATGCCTATTCTCTTTTTCATCTTTTTCAAACCTCCTCAAACATTCATCCATATATTTTTTAGCTTTCTCAAGCTCCTGTTCAGGGGTTTTTTGTGTCTTTTTAATAAACCCGTGCAATAAAACAAATGTTTCACCAAAAGGCATAAAATAAAATATTCTTGAAATATTACTGGCAAATTTTATCCTCAATTCCCAGAGACCTTTATATCCTTCACCTGATAATGCTTTCGCATAAGGTTCTTTTAATTGAGTTCCGTATTTTTCTAATAATTGAATTTCCCAGAGTGCTTTGGCTTTATGTTTCTCCTGTAAAGAATTTATAAATTTCTTTACAGGAGACTCACCATTTTCACATTCATAAAAAATTACTTCCCACATATGTTACCTCTAAAGAATTTTCTAACAGTATTATATCATAAATGATATGATAATACAAATAATATAAAAACACTCATCATATTGTCACAGGCCACTCCTGCCTTCCCGGCAGGCTTTCTTTTCCGAAAGTGTGAGATGATGGTCATTAATGCGTTCTCCTTTAAATATATGATACCATGGCGATGACTCCACATCTTTTCCTCTGTCTTTACCCCATGTAATATTGGGTTTATCCCTGAGCACACCGGCATCTTTTTTACTTACTGAAGGGACGGTCATAAAGGGACGTATATTGAGCCTGACACCGTCATTTAAATCGGGATTCCACCCTTGTGGCTGTTCCTGAAGGGATTTCCATCTGATAAAGATATCATAAGGGTTGTCTCCTTCAAGGATAAGTTCAAGGCTTTTCTTCAATCTTTCCGCGGCGGCAAGCCGTTCTTCAGAACCGTCTATGCCTGCTGAGATGTCGTCTTTCTGTCTTTTAATCCAGTCTCCGAGATAGGTATAGATAAGGGTTTCCAGTTTTTTATAATCAAGTTTATGGTAATTGACCAGGACTGAAAATCCGTCCC
>CAYSLJ010000293.1:0-3454 GCA_964431735.1 uncultured Synergistia bacterium
TTCACTCTGAATATTCTATAACAAATTTCTTTTTCCCTTGTATGTAAAATCACCACTATAGTATGTGGAACAGTCTTACGACTTCCTATGTAGCCCGCCCTGACCTTGTTGAAAAGGCAGTTCCAACTGCTTTATCAATAGTAACTGAAGGATATGAACAGGGAACTGTTAAACGTGACAGCAGCGGAAAAACTGTCTATGTAGTTTTCAATATGTCAGATAAGAATGGATTTTATTCTTATGTTTTAAACCAGTTCAGACGGAATTATGCAAAATAACAGAGATACTGTTGAAGGTTTATATGTTAATCGTGAAGGGTTAAGAGTGAAGGATGAAGAGAGGTACACCTTTTCCTTATTCGTTGTGACCACCCGGTCATGGTAGTTATAAAGTGTTATTTTCTGTGAACCGGGGAATAATATTTTCCTTATTACAGAATAACCTGATTTTCCCTTTCCCAGGCAACAGTCCTTCTCAGCCCTTCTTCAAAAGATACAATCTCTCTGTAGCCCGGTTCTCTTCTTATCTTCTCCGTGCTTACTATGAAAGGACCTGTAAATCTGGTACCTCCTGTTATCAATATTTTCATACATGACTGTCCTTTTCTATAATATGTTTCATCCATTCATATATTTTTTCTGTAATTACAGGATTGAATTGAAGATTATTCTTTTTTTCCGTTATATTTTTATAACTGTCACTCATAGAGGAAACATTCAGAAAGTAATGGTCAATATGTTCCACTTCCATAAATATCCCTTTCCCGTTGTTGTATCTGTTTACAGTATCTGCTATTAACTTATGGTCTCCTGAAGCTGAAACAAAATCCGATTTGCCCCATATGGCTAAAACATCTGTATTAATATTTTTCCATGTTTGTGCCAGGTTGAGATCATATAATTGCTGGAGGAATTTATAATGACGTCCGTACATATGTTCTTCATCATCAAAGTAACCTTTGAAGTCAGGATATTTTTTTATTATTTCCTTTGGCGTAAGTTTTTCTATATAAAAGTGATAGAGAAAAGCTTCCTTTCTTCTCATTTCTTTTTCCAGATCCACAAAATCTTCGCCGTTGAGTACATGTTGTCTGAAATCATTCTCAAGTTCATATTCCACCATAGGTCTTCCTATTGTTCCAAATACTATAATTCCCTTTACAGGAATATTATCTGCAATGACAGGAGCCATGACTCCTCCCATGCTGTGTCCGAAAATAAATATTTTGTCTTTGTCTACAAAGTCATAAGATTTCAATACTTCAAGTGCCTTTTGAAATCCCAGGACTTCTCTGTTAAAATCGATGTCTTTTGCAGGAGTGCCCGTGCTGTCCCCGAGGCCGCTTTTCTCCACCCTCATTGTGACAAATCCTTTTTCTGTCAGGGAATAAAGGATTGATTTATAAGGGTTCTGATAGGGAAGACTGTTGTCGAATGGATAATCTACAGATACACAGGAAAGGCCCTGTATGAGGAGAACGGCAGGGTGCTTTGTCCCTGTTTTCGGTTTTGTTA
Source organism: uncultured Synergistia bacterium (assembly GCA_964431735.1). Taxonomy (GTDB): domain Bacteria; phylum Vulcanimicrobiota; class SpSt-956; order SpSt-956; family JAKJGF01; genus CALARM01. Next base: position 1,515 of record CAYSLJ010000293.1, read on the forward strand.
TGATTGTTCTCAGAGTTGTTGTTTCATCAACAGAAACAGAACTATAGAGAATATCAAAATCAGGATGACTTTCCACAGGGAAAGGTTTCAATTTAATTTTTTTTGTTATTTTTTCGCCATTTCTCCACAGTGAAATAGTTAATTCTTCCCCTGCACGATATGTACCTGCAATGCTCAAAAACTGCGGGACATTAAGAACGTCTGTTCCGTTTATTGCAAGTATAATATCCTCCTTTTTAATTCCTCCTTCCATTGCCGCAGTATCTGTAAAAACATCCTGAACATAGACTCCATTTTGTTCCGATAATCCACTTTTTGTCCTGATTTCATCCGTTATTTCCGCAACCATTATACCTATACGGCCTCTTCGCAAAAGTTCATTCTGTTTATTATCGGCAACAACCCTGTTTTCAAATAATTTCAAATAGTCTGCAAGAGGAGGTAAACCCACTTCCGCTCTTCTTTTATCCACATTTTCTTCATCTTCTATTGGCTTCGGCTCATATTTTCCTGTTTTTTCATTTAAAATCATCTGACTTCCGTATATCTGTTTTTCTCCGTGGTTTACCCTTACTCGATCTGATAGATATGCAACATCGCTCTTTCTGGATTCTCCTTTTTCTGCAGATTCTATTAAAAGGGGAAGATATTTTTTCTGAATATCAGGGTGTCTGTCTCCATGCTGAATAACAAGCCACACTGAAATATTTCCTTTTTCACCTACAAGGCTTATGCCGGGCCAGCCGTATTCCTCTATAATTTCTACTACCCTTTTCAGGTTTTTTTCGTCAACTATATTCATTTTTTCAATTAATTCTTTCATCTCAGGTGAAGAATTTCCGTATTTACTCATAACTGAATCAATCATGAGCCTGTCTTTCTGATCTTCATCAAATATCTTTTCCAGTTCTTCTTTAAGAGGTTTATTTATAGAAGAAATATCCTGTCCGAAAGCAGGCAAATAAAGTAATAATAGCAGTAAAATAATTGTTCTGATGATTTTCAATTGCTTTTTTTCTCCAGATATATCAATAGATTTTTTTATCTGAGTTTTGTTATAATTCCATGGCTTTATCCTGGATTCTTCATATTAATAAAATTTCAGGGGCAGGGAAACCTGCCCCGTGTGAGATAGTTTATTCATCCAATGGCGTTACTATCGGAACTGGTGGAGCAGCAACAGGTATATCAATATAACCAATTGCTGCATGGCTTGTCCCACCCGTTACAATAACGTGTATTTTGGATGGAAATACAACTGTTTCGTTACTGTAGTATATATAAAAATTAAATGTAGTGCCTGGTGTAAGCGGTTGCTCTCCTTGCCAGGAGAAAATTCCTTCGCCGTTAGAGGCAATCCATTTTTCTGGTCCCCCTGCAACTGTAGTATTATAAAATTGTAAACCAGGGTTATCTGCTGCCTTTATTTCAAAGTCGGTAATATTTTTAGTAGAAGTGCTTATCTGTCTTAACTGAATAGTAAGTATTCCTCCTGAATGACCTACCTTTTTTGCCATAATGAAGTTATTATAGGTAAAAACAGCACTGAGTAAATTGAATTGATCTGTAAGATTTGTGTTCGGGTCAGGTGTTGGTGTTGAAGTCGGTTGTACTGTCGGAGTTACGGTGGGAGTTACCGGAACCGGAGTTGATGTAGGAGTTACAGTGCGTGTAGGCGTCGGAGTATAGGTAATGGTTGTTGTTGTATCACTACCACACCCTGATAGAAAAAGGATAAAGATAAAAATAAAAATAAAATTATACTTTACTAACATGTTTTTCACCTCTTAATTAAAATTTTTCTGATTTCAAGATATATTTTTTATCCGGGAAAATTATATCTCACCTCCTGTATTTGCTTTGTACTTGTTATTATATTATCGACACTTAGAGCCTATCCGAAAAGTCATCAAATACCTTCCGGTGTGTGAGGCTCTTCC
>CAYSLJ010000294.1:0-3445 GCA_964431735.1 uncultured Synergistia bacterium
CATCTAAATTATTATATATGTCTATTTAGTCATATTTTTGAGACAGCCTCCGCGTAACGCGTGACGCGTGACGATTCTCATATAAATCTCTTCTCGTGACGCGTGACGCGTAACGGAAGTAAACGCTTTGATTACATGCTTATAGCACCTCGTAAAAGCTCTATTTACATAAAATTACATGTAAAGTATAATACACAAAGTAATGTATCATATAAATCGATAGAAATCAACTTGTACAGGCTTCATAAAATTATAATCATACTTAAAGGAAGGTAACTGTTCGTGAATAAAAGAATTTTAATAACAACACTGGCAGATGACCCTCATACACAGGGTCTGTTTAATTTTACAAGGATTGCAAGAGAAGCGGATTTTGACGTATTGTCTCTGCCTCCCGGTTCAGGGACAGACGAAATACTCGAACATATTCGAAATTACGACCCGGAGTTTATCGGGTTCAGCTACAGATTAAGCCCTGATATAGGGCTTGATCAGATGTCACATATTGTTCATCGTATATCCGAACATAATCTCCTGGTAAGATCTAACGGAGAAAAAAGAAAAATTGCCTTTGCAGGGTTACCGGCAGCAGTTGACCTGGTAACCGGTTCTTTAAGTAGTTATGATATAATGGGAATAAAACAATCTCAGGAACCTCTCGATTCTGTGGGAATAGTCCTTGATTATCTCGGTGTTTATGATGAAAGAAGAGAAAAAATTATAAAGAGTGCAAAAGTAAGGCTTACACCTGCGAAAATAAAAGAACTGGATAGCCTGGCAGAAATTGCGGCAGTCGATATACCCATAGAACCACCACTGAACACTCCGTCAGAAGAGGCGAAAAAATCTTATACGGCAAGAATAAGAGAAGTCTGGCCACAGAGGCCAATAATAAGAACCCATTACGGCGAGCCGGGAGAAACAATAGCACCTACGGTAAAAGGTATAGAAAAAATAGCAGAAGCAGGAGTTGTAGATGAAATATCTCTCGGGTCATCCGATCTTTCACAGAGATATTACAATGAACCTGAAAAGTGGGCAGGGAAGAAAAATGACGGAGGTGTACCTTATAAAAATTTTCACGATCTCCTTCTTCTGAGAGAAGCTGCCAGAAGAGGAAATTACCCTTCCGTAAAACCTTATTCTCATGTTGTCAATCTGGAAAGCTTTGTAGATGAATGTATAAAAGCAGACATGCTGACAGGTTCACACCAGGCTGTACCCCTTTTCTGGTTCAATAAAATGGACGGAAGAGGCCCTGTAGATGTATCTCAATCAATTAAAGAACATATAAGAACAGTAAAAAAACTGACAGGATATAATATTCCCGTGGAAATGAATGATCCCAACCACTGGAGTTCCAGATGGGCCTCAGATGCTGTTGTAGTTGCAGACTACGGCCTTATTGCTTCGGTAATGATGGCCTGCGGTGTTTCTGACATGGTTCTGCAAATGCAGTTCAACAAGCCTAAAGAAACAGGCGACTATGGTGATATAGCTAAATTTCTTGCGGCACTGGAACTTGTACGAAAGCTTACACCTTCCGATATGGCCATAAATGTCTGGATAGAAGCAAGGACAGGTATCGAACATTTTAAACCAGATCTGGAAGTAGCCAGAAAACAGCTTGCCAGGTCAACCATTCTTCAGATGCTGTTAAATCCCCATGCACTGCACCTGGTAAGTTATTGTGAGGCTCTTTATGCCGCAAAACCTGAAGATATAATACATAGCTCCGGTATTATCAGAAAAGCAGTAAAGATCTATCATAAAAACAAAGAGGATTTACGGAAATATATTAATATACCTGAGATACAGGAAAGAAAAGAATATTTATTGAAAGAAAGTATGTTCCTTTTAAAGGAAATTGCAAAATTAAATCCTGAATATAATGACGGAACCATAAACACCATGTACAGATATTTATCAGACGGAGACACACTTTACGAAGCTCTAAAAAGAGGTTATATGTCGGCACCGGGAATTTTTACTGAACCTTTCAGAGAAAAAGCCCTGCTTACTCATACGGATATCATTACAGGAGGTATGATTAATTCTATAGATCCGAAAAACCTGGCTTCTATTACGGAAGAAGACAGAATTCAACATCTTAAATAATCGATATTACAATGTCACACATTACGAATTATTTAAATTCTACTGTGATGAGCATAAATAACACATAACTGATCTCGTAACGCGTAACGTGAAGAACACCATTGGTTCATGCTTATGCTCGGGTCAGTAATAACTTATGAAAATAACCATAAAAATTATGAGGTGATAAAAATGAAAGTCGCCGTACTCGGTGCAGGTCATGGAGGTCAGGCTATAACTGCAGATCTTACTCTGGGAGGCCATGACATACGCCTGGCTGCAGTGCCGGAACATGCCACCAATATCAAATTACTAAATGCCTTCGGAGGGATTATTCTTGAAGGTGTTTCGTCTTCTGGTGCGAAGCCGGGGTTTGCAAAACCTGAAATGATTACAACAGATGTAAGAGAAGCAATAAAAGGAGCACAGGTAGTTTTAATTGTTGTTCCTGCTTTTGCCCAGGAAGTATATATGAACCTCGTGATTGAACACGGAGAAAAAGGCCAGATTATAGTTTTCAATCCGGGAAAATTCGGAACTCTTGCCTTTGCTAAATTACTCAAAGATGCAGGACGGAGAGAAGATTTTGTTATAGGGGAAACAAGTTCCCTTATATATGCGGCAAAAACAAAAGGCCTCGGCCATGTAAATATCAAGGCAGTAAAAACAGAACTTCCTTTTTCAACCCTCCCTGCCAGCCTTACAGGACAGGCGCTCTGGACATTGACTGACCTTTATCCTCAATTCTGTCCTGCCTATAATGTCCTTCAGACCAGTGTAGATGCGCCGGGACTCATTATTCACCCTATTTCGACTCTCATGAATATGAGCCGCATTGAACAAATAGGGCCATATCGTAACTCCCATTATGATATTACTCCTTCTGTTGCCCGTGTAATGGATGCAGTTGATAAAGAAAGAATGGCAATTGCCCGTACCCTGTGTTATGAGACCTATTCTTTTATTGAAACCATGCAGATAATGTATAAAGTAAAAGCGGAAAATGTTTATGACACAATGTATCAAATCAGTGCTCATAATGTGCAGATGGCACCGGAGAATCTGAAGCATCGCTATATTACAGAGGATATCCCCTATGGTCTTGTTACCCTGGCATCAATCGGGAAAATGCTCGCCATCCCTACACCCGGCATAGAGGCAATTGTAAATATAGCTTCTATGGGAAACGGCGAAAATTACTGGATATCAGGTCGTACCATGGAAAAAATGGGACTTGCCAGTATGTCTTTAATGGAACTTATAGATTATGTCAACGGTCGCGGCATATCTTAGTACCGCAACAGGATCATATATTTTCCGGAAGAGTCCGGCCAGGGACAGGTTTTAA
>CAYSLJ010000295.1:0-3340 GCA_964431735.1 uncultured Synergistia bacterium
ATCTCCCTTGCAGTATTTTTTTTTCATTAATTCTGCTGTGGCAGGTCTATCTAGCATTTTGTTGTTGAAAAAAGGGCATCTTTCTAAACATTCACAGTTTCCCATTGTACACCTCCGATATTTCTTTTTATTTTATATAAGGTTTATCTGCTGGCATTACAAAATTTATCACTTGCAATGCTAAGTACGGCTCCAAATAAGTTAGTACCCATATTAAAACCTGTCCCTGGCCGGACTCTTCCGGAAAATATATGATCCTGTTGCGTGACAAACTGGTTTTTTAGACGTTTAATATTTTGCATCTATATAATTTATAACTCTCTTTTAATACGGCATATCTTTTCCTCCAGAGCCCGGCCAGGGACAGGAGTGAGTGCCATATTTTTTTTGGTACCAATTTACCTGTTGCGGTACTAAGGAGTTGTAAAAAAATAACCTTATCATATTTAAAATCGTGACGCGTCACGCGTAACGCGAGGACAAAAAACATAATTTCCCAGAGTTATTTTCTTACAGTCCCTAATTACTGATATCGTCAAATGTAATAATATTTTTATAGTTAAATTTATTTTTTTAATATTTTTTCATAGGTATATTGTAGACTATCAGCTATTACGCCCTATAATAGCCTTAATTTTAAACTTTCCCTTTACAAACTACTTGTTTTTCTGCTAGAATTAGCCAGTATTTTTTTAGAATAAAAATCTTAGAAAAGGTGATCAATTATGAGTTACCCATTTAAGGAAATAGAAAGTAAATGGCAGAAAATATGGGAAGAAAAGAAAATATATGAAGCACGTGACGATTTTTTAAAGCAAAAAATTTATATTTTAATAGAATTCCCTTACCCTTCCGCACAGGGTCTTCATGTGGGACATCCGAGAAGCTATACTGCTCTTGATATACTTGCCAGAAAGAGAAGGATGGAAGGCTTTAATGTATTGTATCCTATAGGATTTGATTCCTTCGGACTTCCTGCAGAGAATTATGCCATAAAAACAGGTATAAACCCGAAAAAATCTACAGATGACAATATAAATAATTTCACGAGACAGCTTAAATCCCTGGGTCTTTCTTTTGACTGGTCCAGAGAAGTGAGAACTTCTGACCCTGATTACTATAAATGGACTCAGTGGATATTCATTCGTCTGTTCAAAAAAGGTCTTGCCTATAAGTCAGATATGCCTATTAACTGGTGCACCTCCTGTAAAGTCGGTCTTGCAAATGAAGAAGTGGTAAATAACAGATGTGAAAGATGTGAAGGAGAAGTAATAAAAAAGCAGAGAAAACAGTGGATGCTTAAAATTACCGAATATGCGGATAGATTGATAAGCGATCTCGATACTGTGGATTATCTGGAAAAGATTAAGGCACAGCAGATAAACTGGATAGGTAAAAGCTATGGAGCTGAAATAGATTTTCCTGTAAAAGATACTGATAAGATTATAAAGATCTTTACAAGCAGAGCAGATACCATATTTGGAGCAACTTATATGGTTCTTTCTCCCGAACATCCTCTGATTAATGAATTATCAGGGATGATAACAAATTATGAAGAAGTAAAAGAATACCGGGAAAAAGCAGCATATAAATCGGATTTTGAGAGAACTGAAATAAGTAAAGATAAAACAGGTGTGCAACTTAAAGGCATTCATGCCATAAACCCTGCAAATAATAAAGAAATTACTCTCTGGATCTCCGATTATATCCTTATGTCTTACGGCACGGGAGCTATAATGGGAGTTCCTGCCCATGACACTCGAGATTATGAATTCGCAAAAAAGTTCAACCTTCCTATTGTAGAGGTTATAGCGGGAGGAGATATAGAAAAAGAAGCTTATACTGATACAGAAGAAGGAATACTGGTAAATTCGGATTTTTTAAATGGTCTTTCAGTAAAAGATGCAATAAATAAAATGGTTATCTGGCTGGAAGAGAAAAAACTGGGCGGAAGCAAGGTAAATTATAAATTAAGAGACTGGGTTTTTTCCAGACAGCGTTACTGGGGTGAACCTATTCCGCTGGTGGAATGTAAAAAATGCGGTTTTGTCCCTGTTCCTGAAAAAGAATTGCCTGTATTGCTGCCTGAAGTGGAAAATTTTATCCCTCCCGATACAGGAGAAACCGTTCTTTCTTCTGTAAAAGAATGGGTAAATACGACATGTCCGAACTGCGGAGGAGAAGCAAGGAGAGAAACTGATATAATGCCGCAGTGGGCCGGTTCTTCCTGGTATTTCCTTCGTTATCTGGATTCGAAGAATGACTGTGAGTTTGCTTCCAGAGAGAAACTGGATTACTGGATGCCTGTAGACTGGTATAACGGCGGTATGGAACATACTACACTTCATCTTCTTTATTCCAGATTCTGGCATAAATTTCTTTATGACGAAGGATTTCTTTCGTGCAGTGAACCATATAAAAAGAGAACGTCTCATGGCATGATTTTAGGTTCTGACGGAGAGAAAATGTCCAAATCCAGAGGGAATGTAGTAAATCCCGATGATATAGTCAATGAGTTCGGTGCAGATACATTCAGAGTTTATGAAATGTTTATGGGTGTATTTGATCAGGTTTCTTTCTGGGATCCGAACGGCGTTATAGGAGTATATAAATTTTTAAATAGAGTATGGAACCTTATGGAAAAGGTCGACAGAGAAGCAGAAGTCAGTGAAGAGAACCTCAGGCTCATACATAAAACAGTAAAACATGTGAGCGACAGAATAGAAAAGATGAAATACAATACGTCAGTTTCTGAAATAATGACCTGTACAAATCATCTTACTTCTATGAAAAAAATACCTGTAAAAATGATAGAAATTCTTCTTATACTCCTTTATCCTTTTGCTCCTCATATTGCAAGTGAAATATGGGAAAAAGTTGTTGACGATAAGAAAATTTTAGCAGAACAGCCCTGGCCTTCTTATGATGAAGATCTTACGAAAGATACTGTTATTACAATTTCAATACAGGTAAACGGGAAATTGAGAGGTACCCTTGAAGTTGAACCTGGAATTGATAAGGATACACTCACAGGTATGGCTCTTCAGATGGATAGGGTAAAGAAATTTACTGAAGGTAAAACAATCAGGAAAACTATTTATGTTCCTGACAGACTTATGAATATAGTGGTTTAGTATTTTCCAATCAAGACTATATTAAGATTTTCATACTATATCGTGACGCGTAACGCTTAATACGTGACGCGAGGATAATAACCGTTCTGACAATTTGCAAGGGTTATTTCTTTACAGTCTCTAATTACTGCAACAGATAACTTGGTATCCCAAAAATATGGCATACACTCCTGTCCCTGGCCGGGCTCTGGAGGAAAAGATATGCC
>CAYSLJ010000296.1:0-2998 GCA_964431735.1 uncultured Synergistia bacterium
TCGTTCTAACAATTTGCCGGAGTTATTTTTCTTACAGTCCTAAGTACCGCAACAGGTAAATAGGTACCCAAAAAAAATATGGCACTCACTCCTGTCCCTGGCCGGGCTCTGGAGGAAAAGATATGATCCTATTGCGTGACAAACTGGTTTTTTAGACGTTTAATATTTTGCATCTATATAATTTATAACTCTCTTTTAATACGGCATATCTTTTCCTCCAGAGCCCGGCCAGGGACAGGAGTGTATGCCATATTTTTTTGGGTACCAATTTACCTGTTGCGGTAATAAGCCTTCAGCTATAGAAGAAGTATTCTTCGTTTTTTTAGAAAAAAAACTTCTGCTTGTGCAGAAGTCTTTTTATCCATAACAAATATTTTATTTAAGACCTCCGCAGGCAGTCATATGACTATTAAGTTTATTACACCTACTTCTCAGATCGCAGAAAATTTCCAGATAAAGCTAGCCAGCTGATTGCTGACTGCGAAATTACTAAACAGATACTTTCTGTCTTTCAGTAACCAGGGTATTTACACTGGCTGAATCCAGTTTTATTCCCGGGCTCATAGTAGAGCTTAATGCAACAGATTTTAAATACTGTCCTTTTGCCGATGAAGGCTTGGCCCTCATAATAGCATCCATAAATACGACCAGGTTTTCAAGCAATGCATCTTCAGAAAAAGAAACTTTTCCGATAGATGAATGGACTATAGCGAATTTATCTGCTCTATATTGAACTTTTCCAGATTTGATCTCTTTAATTACAGTACCTATATCGAAAGAAAGTGTTCCTGCCTTCGGGTTAGGCATACGGGGTCCCAGAACTCTTCCGAGACTTTTGCCTATTAAACCCATAATATCAGGTGTGGCGACTACCACATCAAAATCAGACCATCCTTCTTTTACCTTTTCAATGAGGTCTGCATCACCTACATAATCAGCTCCTGCTTCTTTTGCTTCTTTTGCTTTATCACCTTTGGCAAATGCGATTACTTTCGGTGTTTTACCTGTACCATGAGGCAGTATTACTGTTCCTCTTACGCCCTGTTCACTTCTTTTGGGGTCTATACCTAATCTGACAGAAATCTCAACAGTTTCGTCAAATTTTACACTGGAAAGCTGTTTTAATAAACTGACAGCTTCTGCAGTGGGATACAAACGGCTACGGTCGATTCGTTTCAACGCTTCCCTGTATCTTTTACCATGTCTGGCCATAAAACCTCTCCTCTCCAACCCCCTGAGGTTGAAATTTTTTAATTTGTAATATTTACTCCCATACTTCTGGCAGTACCTTCGATAATGCGGCATGCAGCTTCCAGATTTCTGGTATTGAGATCGGGAAGTTTTGTTTTAGCTATTTTCTTCACCTGTTCCTGTGTAAGACTTGCAACTTTATCTTTATTAGGAACGCCGGAGCCTTTTTCTATACCAGTTTCTTTGCATATTAAATCTGCTGCCGGCGGAGTTTTTGTTATAAAAGTAAAACTTCTGTCAGCATAAATAGTTATTTCTGCCGGTATTATCATACCTTCATTGGCAGAAGTTTTTGCATTATAAGCTTTGCAAAACTCCATAATATTCAGTCCATACTGGCCCAGAGCAGGACCAATAGGAGGTGCAGGATTGGCTTTCCCTGCAGGTATCTGTAACTTAACCATTGCCAAAACCTTTTTAGCCATATTCTAACTCCTTTCAGATCTGTTATTTCAGATCTTTTCTACCTGACCATATTCTATTTCAACCGGTGTTTCTCTACCGAATATAGTAATGAGCACTTTCAACTTTGCTCTGTCAGGATAAACCTCTTCTACTATACCGGTAAAATCAGCGAAAGGTCCGGAAATAACCTTGACTGGATCATCTTTACTGAATAATTCTTTAAATCTCGGAACTTCGGTACGGCTCTGACGGAGTATATTTTTCACTTCTTTTTCTTCAAGAGGAATTGGCTTTGAACCTGTTCCTGAACCGACAAAACCTGTTACACCTGTTGTGTTCCTTACTACATACCAGGAATCATCTGTAAGTTTCATCTGCAACATAAGATATCCCGGATATATCTTCTTCTTTGTAACTTTCTTCTTACCATCTTTTATTTCCACTTCATCTTCAGTAGGAATAAGAACCTGAAATATATGATCTTTCATGCTCATAGAATCAATTCTTTTTAATAAATTGGCTCTTACTTTATTTTCATATCCGGAATAGGTATGAATCACATACCACTGCTTATCGTTATCTTCTACTTCCTCTTCAGAAGTTGTTTCAGGAACTTCATTATCTTCTGTTAATTCTGTAATATCATCAACCATAAATAAAGGGACCTGCTTAAAAGAAGTCCCACACCTCCTAAGAATATTTTATACTATATCTCAGCGGACATTACTATGTATAGCATTAAATACCATTACAAAAATCTGATCTGTAAAATAAACAAAAATTGAGACTACTACAAGAGTACCTGTTACCATAATAGTAGAAGTCCACAATTCTTTTTTAGAAGGCCATGTGACCCTTTTTATTTCAGATTTAACAGATTTTAAATATTTAATAAGTGCATTATAATTCTTTACGAAAAATTCTCCCATTTAACCTTATCCATACCTTCCCGTATATATTGCAAAATACATCATTTAAATCACAGGCCTGGCCGGATTCGAACCGACAACATCCGGTTTTGGAGACCGGCGCTCTGCCAGTTGGAGCTACAGGCCTGGGTATATAAAAACTATCACTTATCGTGTTTCGCGATGAAGTGTATGTTTTTTATCAAACTTACAATACTTCTTAAGTTCTAACCTGCCGGAATTCTTCAATCTGTTCTTGCTTGTATTATAATTCCTTCTTTTACATTCAGTACAGGCCAGCGTTACATTAAGACGATGCTCCTTTTTCTTCTTTGCCATAAAAACTCACCACTTTCAGCAGATAAAAATAAAGCCTAAGCTTCCAGTACCTTTGTAACAACTCCGGCTCCTACGGTTCGACCGCCTTCTCTTAT
>CAYSLJ010000297.1:0-2992 GCA_964431735.1 uncultured Synergistia bacterium
CATATTTTTTCCTCCAGAGCCCGGCCAGGGACAGGAGCGTGTTCCATATTTTTGGTTACCAATTTACCTGTTGCGGTATTTAGGAATAGAATTTTATTAATTGTCTCCTTCCTCGCGTAACGCGTTACGCGTCACGCGTCACGATTTAACATATTTGAGACACTTATTTAAATTTCCTTCCTTACCGGGTAAATAGAGTGATTTTTATCTGAAAATTTTTACATTGTAATTTTCTATTCCTGTGTTAAAATTGAAAATAAAATTATGCAAAATGAGGAGTGTCACAGGTTGAAAGTTATAATAATAGATGATGATGAAGAATTATTGAATCTGCTGGACGAATATCTTTCGAACAAGGGGCTTGAGATATGCAAGGTAACTTCAGGCGTGAAAGCCCTGGAGATACTTGAAAAAGAACATTTTGACATGGCAATACTGGATATAATGATGCCCGGTATGGACGGCCTTGAAGTATTGAGACATATAAACATTGATTTCAGCTATCTTCCTGTTATTATGCTGACTGCCATGAGTGGAGAATCTGACAGGGTTATAGGACTGGAACTGGGAGCAGATGATTATATAGCAAAACCTTTCAGTTCAAGAGAATTATTTGCAAGAATTAAAGCCATTGTGAGAAGACAGGAAAAAGCTTTAAAAAAGAATAATTCTGTACCTTCTGTTGCAATAAAAATTGATCTGGAAAAAAGAGAAGTCTTAAAACAGGGTAAAGAAGTAGAACTTTCATCTGTTGAATTTGATGTGTTGAGTATTTTATTACAAAATAAAGGCATAGTGCTTTCCCGGGATCGTCTTATGGATCTTGCAAGGGGAAAAGATTTTATGGCTTTTGACCGTTCCATGGATGTTCATATAAGCCATTTAAGGCAAAAACTGGAAAATGACCCGAAAAACCCCACTCTTATAAAAACTGTGTGGGGAGTCGGATATATTTATACGGGAGGCTAGAATTCTGCCGAAAATAACAAGATTACATATTAAATTATATCTTTATTTTTTTTCTATTATTTCTATTATGGTTCTCCTCATCGGAGTTATCTTTTTTTATACTATAGACAGACCTGATAAAATAGCCGATGATATAAAACAGTTTTTTACAGGATTATTAATGCTGTCTGTTCTATTCTCCGTCGGTGCCTATCCCCTTGCCATATATCTCACAAAACCTCTGGAAAAGCTTACGAGAAAGACTGTTGAATTTTCCCTTGAAACATGTACGAATATACAGAAAGATGATATAAATAAAGACGAAGGTGACGAGATTTCAAAATTGAACAGAGCTTTTTCATATATGGAAGATGAGCTTCGTGCCATGCTTGAAGCAAAAAAAGAACTGATTTTATATGTTGCCCATGAACTGGGCACTCCTCTGAGCAGAATAAATGTTGCAGTAGAGATTATTGAAGAGCAGATTGAAGAGGGAAGAAATCCGTCAATAAAAACAGTACAGGATATTTCCAGAAATATTAGAGAAATGTCTGTTTTACTCAAGGAACTGCTGGATTTGTCCCGTATGGATACTAAAGATTATAAGATTGATATTAAACCTTCCGATGTAGAACTAATTCTGGATGAAGTAATAGAGACTTTTAAAATTATGACAGACAGAGAAAATATCTCTATCAAAATCAGGAAAGAAGGGCCTTTACACGATGTATCTGTAGATTCTGAGAAGATATCGAGAGTTTTTTATAATATCCTTTCCAATGCAATCAAATATTCCCCCCGTGACAGTGAAATCGACATAATTTTGAAAAGAGAAGGTGAAAGCTTCTCTGTTTCTGTAAAAGATAATGGCCAGGGTATTTTAAAAGAAAATGCAGAGAAAATATTCGAACCTTTTTTCAGGGAAGACCCTTCCAGAAACAGAAAAACCGGCGGTACAGGACTTGGTCTTGCTATTACCAGAAAGATAATATCTCTTCACGGTGGTACCATATGGGTTGAAAATCCCGGAGAACCGGGAGCAATTATAACATTTAAGATTTAACATATAGACCACATTCATTTTTTGTTCGTGCTGAAAATGGCTATGACCGATTCGGCCACAACGAAAAATGTACTCCCTTCACCCTTCACTCTTCACCCTTCTCATATAAATTCTGCAGTCTATATGTTAAAATATTTATATGCTATAATAAAAAGTGAGGTGATTTTTATGGGACTTTCGAAAAGAAAAGATGCTCACGTATTTACATATAGTGATTACATGACCTGGCCTGATGATGAAAGATGGGAGCTTATAGACGGAGAAGCCTATCAGATGGCTCCGGCATCAACCAGTCATCAAAGGATAGTAAGACGGTTGCTTAATAAATTTGAAAATTATCTTGAAGGTAAAATCTGTGAGGTTTTTGATTCCCTTGGTGTAAGACTTCCCGTAGAAGGTGAAGACTATGAATATATTAAAAATGTATTTATACCTGATATTTCAGTTATATGTGACCCGAAAAAACTTGATGATGCAGGATGCAAAGGAGCACCGGATTTAATAATTGAAATATTATCGCCGTCAACAGCTGCTATGGATATGAAAGTAAAGAGATTTAAGTATGAAATTGCCGGTGTTAAAGAATACTGGATAGTCGATATCCCACATAAGGCTGTTCAGATATATAAATCCGGAGATAATAATAAATATGGTACTCCTGAGATTTACACTGTTGAAGATAAAATTAAAGTCGGTATATTTGAAGAACTGGAAATAGACCTGTCTCTGGTATTTGCCGGTATGTGAAACAAAAGAATAAATGATAAGCATATAAGGCAGATTTGTTTTTTTCTTTTCTATAGATATACTTAGGACTGCAGGAAAAATAACTCCGGCAAATTGTTAGAATGGTTATCATCCTCGCGTCACGCGTTACGCGTTACGCGTCACGATACAAATCGTAATTAAGATGTAGTTATTTCCTGACAACTCCTTAGTACCGCTCCAAATAAGTTAGTACCCATATTAAAACCTGTCCCT
>CAYSLJ010000298.1:0-2920 GCA_964431735.1 uncultured Synergistia bacterium
ATAAATTATATAGATGCAAAATATTAAACGTCTAAAAAACCAGTTTGTTACGCAATAGGATCATATCTTTTCTGGAAGAGTCCGGATAGGGGCAGGTTTTAATATGGGTATGAACTTATCTGGAGCGATACTAAGTTTTACTTTTACAGATTTTAAAAACTGTAAAAAATAATCTATTCAATTTTTATGTGTCAGGTGTTGGGTCAGGAAGATTAAAACCCGGAACGTGAGACATTCAATTAAATTTCATTTTCAAACACAATCCCTGTCATTTTTAAGGCAATCCCTTTTGACAATCAGTCTGATCTTATGTTAACATAATAAATAAATATGTCTTATTGTCCGGGAGATTTTTTATGGAAGTAGAAATATTTATAGATAAAAGAAAAAATAAATTAAAACGTAATTTTAAAGAAGATTTTAAGATATTATGTCCTTTCTGTTCAAGCTTAAATAAATATTTACTCAATACTTCCAGAGATCTTTACTGTAAAAATTGTAATGAACTGTTAGTTTTTATATCGGACAGGAGTTTAGTTGACGGGAATAAAGAAGAGGAGAAAACAAGTGTTTTTAAAGTGCAGGCAGAACCGGTAATGGATAAGAAACCTGCAACAGAGGCAAGACCTGTAAAAGTAGAAGAAAGAGATTTATCCAATATAGAAATAGGATCTCATGAGAAGGCTAAAAATGAGAATATAAAAAAAATTAAAATAACGATAGAAGAGCTTAAAAAAAAGGATTTTTCCTTTCTTTCTCTGTTATTTGCTTCAGATACCTTTAATATAGATGAAAGGGATTTTAATAAAGTATCGGCAATGATTAAATATGATCCTGCTATCAGCTCTAAAATAATACAGATAGCAAAGTCACCTGCTTATGGATTTTATAAACAGGATATTAATCTGAATACTGCCGTAACTATTTTAGGGGTAAAGAAGGCAGGTGAAATAATAGGAATAGCAGCCAACAGAGATCTTTTTAAAAGTGTAAGTAATACAGAATTATACAAACAGATCTGTTATCATTCTCTGGGTGTGGGTATATTTGCAAAACTTCTTGCTCCTTATCTAGATCTTTCTGAAGATGAAATGTTTATGATAGGTATAATGCATGATGTAGGGAAAATAATACTCTATATTTCCATGCCTGTAGAATATGAGGAACTTGTCAATATAACAAGGGAAGATTTTATTCCCGTTATAGATGCAGAAAGAAAATATATGAATATAGATCACTGTGAAGTAGGTAAGATTGCCATGAATGAGTGGAACTATGGAAAACATTTTGTTGATACCGCTTCATATCATCATGGACTTGAATTCGTAGAAGATCCGGAATTACATAAAATGTTATTATGCATTCAGGCTTCCAACATTTTATGTAATCTGGCAAAAATAGGCAATATTAAAAATATAAGAACTATGAAAATTGAATTATTTGATAAAAAGACAAAAGAAATAATGAAAGGCGTAAGTATTCCGAAAATGATGCTTCAGGCAGCACAGGAGATAAATAATCTGCAGTTAATGTTCGGTATGAAAAATATTGTAACTATGACAAAAAGCCCGTAATTACGGGCTTTTTGAATGTTATGCTGAAGCATTGAAGCTGAAGCATTGAAAAATCAGTGCTGTTCCGTTTTTTCAACAAGTTTTCTCTCTTCCGGATGCTGTCCGATCCAGTTGACTTTACCTGTCTCAATATTGTATAGACCACCTATTACGAGTAACTTTCCTTCTTTTACATGTTCCCTTACTATCTCGCTTTGATTAAATAAATCCTCTATAGATAGCCATACATTTTCTTCTATACATTTATTTATCAGATCCTCACCTTTAAGAGTCGGATCTTTTATTTTAGCTTTTTCCAGAGCAGGTTTTATATTGTCCAGGAGTCCCGGCAGACTTCCTTCCAGTTCCGCTCCTGTTGCAACGGCTGTAACTGCACCGCATTTGTTATGACCAAGAACAAGAATTACAGGTGATTTCAGATGGGCCACACCATATTCGGCTGTGCCGATTTCATCTGTATCAAATACATTACCTGCAACTCTTATGGTAAATATATCGCCTATCCCTGTATCAAAAATATGTTCGGGAGGAACACGGCTGTCGGAACAGGTAAGAACAATCGCATAGGGATGCTGTCCTTCTTTTGCAGTCTCTTTTATTCTGCCTTCATCAAGATGAGTAAATGTTCTTTCACCTGTGACAAACCTGTTGTTTCCTTCTTTAAGCATGTTATATGCTTCGTCTTTTGAAACTTTCGGACCTTCTTCGGATGAACAAGCTATTAAAGAGCAGACTGTAATAAATATTAAAAGAAATGTTATTTTTTTGAACATTGAAAAACTCCTTTTTTATAATTGTAACGCGTGACGCGTGACGCGTAATGCGTAATGCGTATTTTTACCGGGTACCGGGCGAACAGTGTTCGCCCCTACGACTCACTTTATGGCCTGTAAAAAATTACCGGATTACCCGGCGGATTTGCATTATCTTTTCCTATATAGATATAAGATGGGTCTATATGTTTACCATCGACGAAAAGATTTACCTTGATCTTTGAAGGATTGTTGATTTGAAAAGAAAAACCATCTAAAAGAGTGGAAGTTGTAGCAGAAAAAAGAATTTCATTTCTTACAGGTTTGATTACAAAATCGCCCTGTTCTGTTCCGACTTTTATTACATTGGAGAAAGCGGTGTCTGCCGTGATTTTTCCTTTAAATATATGGGCAGAACCGTTGCTTGACCATCTCACATTAACTATACCGTTGTTTTCCCATATATAGTAGGCTATGGTAGTACCACGGTGAAACGTCGGTTTGCCCAGCACAATACCTGTACCGAACGGAATATATCCTTCCTCTGCCAGAAGTGAGAAGGAAGTAAAGAAAAGAATTGAAAGAATGAATATA
>CAYSLJ010000299.1:0-2849 GCA_964431735.1 uncultured Synergistia bacterium
AGAGCCTCACACACCGGAAGGTATTTGATGACTTTTCGGATAGGCTCTAATTACCTCTCCAGATAAGTTCGTAACCATTTTATCAGCTTCTGCCTGACAGGCTCTTACGAAGAAAAATAATTTGCCTTATATAATTTGTTTTACAGACAATAAATTAACCCTTATTTAATTTTTAATACTATAGAAAAAACTAATTTTTCTTCTCCAGAGCCTGCCAGGCAGAAGCTTTTTATGGGTAACCTTTTACCTGTTACGGTACTAAGGACTGTAAGAAAAATAACTCCGGTAAATTGTTGGAACAATCAGTATCCTCGCGTCACGCGTTACGCGTCACGATATAAACTGTAAATATGATGCAGTTATTTCCTGACAATTCCTGAGAAATAGAATTTTTCACATTATGTTACCTCTTTTTTACTCCTTATTTATAGTCGCTCCTGTTATAGTCTATAGCATAACAAACCAGTAATCCTCGCGTTACAGGTCACCCGTTACGCTTTACGAAAAGAGGGATATTATGCAAATTATTGTAAAAGATTTACCGCCTGATGAAAGGCCGGCAGAAAGACTTTACAAATCCGGGCCTGATGTGCTGAAAACATCGGAATTGATAGCAATAATAATAAAACAGGGAACTCATGAGAGGACTGCCCTTCAGGCGGCAGAAGATTTATTGAATAAATTTTCCGGTAATTTAAGCCGTATTGCCGGGGCAACTCTTCGTGAACTTTCCAGCGGTATTGACGGCATTGGCCGTGCAAGAGCGGCACAACTTATGGCTTCTTTCGAACTGGGGAAAAGGATTGCTTCCTATTCAGGCGTTGAAAAACCTTCTATTCATACACCTTCCGATGTGGCCCGTCTTCTCATGAATGAAATGAGATACTATAAAAAAGAGGTCTTCAAGGTTTTATTACTTGATACCAAGAACAGATTGATAAAAATAGAAACAATTTCCAGCGGAATACTTGATGCAAGTCTTGTACATCCCAGAGAGGTATTTTATGCTGCCATACAGGAAATGGCCTCAAGTGTAATACTTGTCCATAATCATCCCAGCGGAAATATAATCCCCAGTACTCACGATATAGAAATAACAAAAACTATAATAGATGCAGGAAAAATAATGAATATAGAGGTCATTGATCATATAATAATAGGAGAAGGTAAGTTTTTGAGTTTAAAGGAGAAGAAGATCATTTGAAGAATAAAATTCTATAACTATTTTTTAGAAAGGTGGAATATAAGTGTATTTAAAAAAACCTCTCTCGATTTGTTTGATTTTTTTGTTTATGTTAGCTCTCATAGCAGGCTGTGGCAGTGATAGTACCGTTACTCCGGTAGTAACTGTTACTCCTGCACCTACTTCTACTCCTACACCGACTGTTACTTCTTCTCCTACAGGATTGCCGTCAGGTGTGACAGAACTTACCTTTTCCGAAGGTAAGGCAGGTGCAGGTGTATCGTCATCCGATATAGTTGCAGTTTATAATAAATCTGACAGTGATTATGCTTATACAATGGACAGTGATATAGCTGTAGCTTCACTGCCTTCAGATTCTTACGAATATGTTTATTACAGAGGTGGAGAACAGGCCGAAAAATTGTATGAACGTATAAGAAGAGATACGAAAGAACTCTATAAAAAATACGGTTCTCCGAAACGTGCTGAGAAAAAATCCATTCAATCCTGTGATTATCTGGGACAGGAAGAGGATTTCTGGGTTGTAGATGCATATGATAATAATGTTCAGATAACAGCTACTCTCAAAGCGATAGGTGAATACTGTTATATTTACGTAGATAACGCTTCTTCTACAACTACCACTCAGGCCCGGCAGGTTGCAAATGAATGGGACGGAACAAGCTATCCGTCAGTAATCAGTCATTTTGGTGAGCCTCCTGATGTTGATGGAGACAGTCATATTTATGTACTTCTTTCTCCTGCATTGAATAAGGGAGGAGAAACAAGCCCGAGCGGTACATACGGATATTTCTACAGTAGAGATCAATATCCGGGGCCTTACAGCAACTATAAGGATATTATTTATTTGAATTCTGCCTTCCTTGTAGCAGGCACGTCAGATGATAAATTCGAATTTTTTGCCACTCTCCCTCATGAGTTCCAGCATATGGTTAATTTTAATTATAAAAAGGGAAAAGAGAATACTACCTTTAATGAAGGATGTTCTATGATGGCAGAGATGTATGCGGGATACGGACTTCCGAATGGAAGTCAGTACGCCTATAATGTTGTTAAAATTTTTGAAATAAATCCGGTGAATTATTCTATTACTGAATGGTACAGAACCAAAACAGGTTATGGTATTTCATTCCTGTTTATGTGTTATATAAATGACCAGTATGGAGCTGATAAAGTAAAACAGATAGTTTCAGGTAGCAGTAATACGGGGCCGAATAATATTGCCAATGTCGTAGGAGTAAGTTTTGAAAGTCTTTATAAAAACTGGGTAATAGCCAATCAAATCGATGGTACGACAGGGGACAAGGCTTTTCGTTATTCCAGTATAGATATGGCAGGTACGTTCGGGAATAAGTATTATAATGGACAGAGTCTTCCCGGTATTCAGACAGGCTCTTTATCCAGTGCCAGTCTCAAACCGTGGTGTGTAAATTATATGAAACCCGGCGGAACCGGTACTTTTACCGTCAGTGGTAATAACCTGGTAGCTCTGTTATTTAAATAAATAAAATAACATTCTTATTCTTTGCTTTGCTCATACGGTCATGGCAGTCAGTGAGTAGTGAGTATGATTTAATACTCACTACTCACTATGATTGCGTTTTTTTACGACAGGTAAATTCACCTTTACTGAAAATTATAGTTA
>CAYSLJ010000300.1:0-2701 GCA_964431735.1 uncultured Synergistia bacterium
AGACCATTATACTACATTTTTCTATTGGTTTAAAATACTGTGGCGGTCTACTAGTTGAACTGCCAGTTTTTCCATGAGGCCGAGTGAGCCGGGTGGCTTGGTTTTTAAATCGATTTTTCTCTTTGCCTGTTCTTTTAAATGGCTCTGTTCAGGATTTTTTAATCTGCATATAATGTCATTTAATAACATATTCTTCTCCTTTGATAATATATATGGTGTATTTCGTAATTTGTGAAAATTTAAATAATTTGTGATGCATAACAGGTTGTTTTGTATTCACATAACCTATTACGTTGTTATTCCTGTAATTTATAATTTTTTAGACTTTCATAAGATAATATTAAATCTGTTTCATTGAAAACTTCCAGAATAACGGGTTTTCTGAGCAGGTAAACTTTGTGGATCATCTCTTTCAGAGCTTTTTTTTCTGTTATACTTAAAGCCTGATGATCTTTACTGCCAGAATATCCATGAAGATGGCATATTTCTATATTATTCTGAAATATGTCAATAAATTTTTTTAATGAAAGATCCTCTATTGCCAGATGACCAAGATCCATACAGAGCCTGAATTCTTCCTGTTTTATATAGTGACTGAATTTTGTTAAATCATAATTTGTATTTTCCAGTAATATTTTCTTCCATAGAGTTTTAAATTTCTTTTTTATATATCTAATAATATATTTAAAAAAAATGAAATGATCTGCCAGTATGTCAGAATCATTTATTTTATTGGAAAAATCTATATGAAGAATATAATAATCAATCTCAAGAGGTTTTGTAGAATCTATAATAAATTGAATTATATTGACTGCGCCTTCAAGGTCTTTTCGGGAAAGATCCATTAGATAAAAATCTATTGGCAGATGCAGTATGTACCGAATATCGCTGTCTTTCTGCAGTGAAGATAGCCGGTTAATTGTGTCTTTCTGACACATTTCGTCAATATAATTTTTCCCGAAAAATAAAAGCTGAATTATATCAGTTTTATTTTTCAAAGATTGTACATTTTTTACAAGATTATCTGTTTCATAGGGATATATATAAGAAGTAGTTCCGACTGCAAAGGGAAAATTTTTTCTAAAATCATTTAACATAATTTATACCTTTCAATAACCATAGTAATCCACATATAAGACCTGTCAGTTCTGTAGTCTCACACATGGCTCCAAGTGTATCTCCTGTTATGCCTCCAATTTTTTTGTAACAGTAAAACTGAAAAATTACCATCCATGCTGCGGAACATATTACCATGAAAAATAAAAATATGATATTAATTTTAATAAAAAAACAGATTAATCCAGTAATTACCAGATATAAAATAAAAGCAGTTATTACTGTAAAAAGCTTTATTTTTCCGATTATTGTTTTACCCAGACCTGCCGATCTGGGGTAAGTTCCAAAATATGCTGAAACAGTAAGAAATGTTCGTGATAATACAGGGATAAGCAACAACAATATTACAGCCATATGGGTCTTTAAAATTTCTTCGGTCAGAGCAATTCTGGCACTTAGAAATAAAAAACCTCCTGCAAATGCAAAGGTGCCTGTGCGACTGTCTTTCATAATCTTTAAACGTTCTTCCTGAGATCTGTCAGATAACATTCCATCCAGTGAATCCAGCAGCCCGTCTATATGAAAAAAACGATTTATAATATAAGGTACAGCAGTGATAATAATTGATGTAGTATCTGCTGGTAATAAAACTGCCTGTGCACCTGTATAAATCAGATAAGATACTATGCCGTAAAATAATCCTATTAGAGGGTAAAAAGCCGTAGATTTAGCCATATTTTCTTCAGAATAAACAATATATTTTGAGAATGGAAGAGGTAATCGTGTCAAGAAAGTAAAAGCAAGATAAAAGGAGGAATAAAAATTTTTCATTTTATAGTTACCGCCATGCCTGAGACAATGAAATAGACCTCTGACGATACATGAGCGATTTTTTGATTTATTCTGCCGTGAATATCTCGAAATCTCCGGCTTTCAGAATCAATGGGAACCATGCCCAGACCTATTTCATTTGAAACTATCCATAGAACATAATTATTTTCAGATAATATACTTTCAAATAAAAGGTCTAATTCGCTTATACAAAATTTTTCCTGCTCTTCAGGCTGGATATGAAAAAATACATTCCCCACCCATGTAGTTATACATTCCAGAAGGCCAATTTTACATGACTTAAATGTATTTTTTACTGTACTGGCTATATTTAAAGGCTCTTCAACAGTTATAAATCTGGAATGTCTGGATTTTTGATGTTTATTTATACGGCTGTTGAATTCCTCATCCAGTCTTTCTCCTGTGGCAATATAAGCTATTTTACTGCTATTATGAAGATCTTTCAGAATAGAGGTTTCTGCAAAATTACTTTTTCCGGAACTTGCGCCGCCTGTTACAAAAATAATCTGTCCCATAATATTATATAATTCTATTTATTTTGAAAGATCCCTTTACAATCCCGGGGAGAGCCCACGAATTGATTGTGGGATAGTAGAAGAGGCAGGTAAAAGTAAAGTTATTCTTAACTATACTTTTGTAATTTTTCATAATTTCCTTGTTACTGACTTTATAGTTGAACAGGTTCCGGGTTTGGGGTTTTAATCTTCCTATTTTGCTACAAAAAAACATTTTTTGCAGACTTAGAGCCTATCCGAAAAGTCATCAAATACCTTCCGGTGTGTGAGGCTCTTCC
>CAYSLJ010000301.1:0-2500 GCA_964431735.1 uncultured Synergistia bacterium
AAAAGATATGCCGTATTAAAAGAGAGTTGTAAATGATATAGATGCAAAATATTAACAGTCTGTAAAACCGGTTTACCACGTAACAGGATCATATCTTTTCCGGAAGAGTCCGGCCAGGGACAGGTTTTAGAAATGGATACTGACTTATCTGAAGCGGCATTTAGACAAGTAAATGATTGATAGTAAAGCCAGAATTTTACTGATAAAGAAAGGAGAAAGTTGAAATAACGTAATCAAAAGCGTTCATGATTTATGTAATGTTTACATAATAATGCGATTAGATAAGAACCTTTTGGGTTAACGTTGTTTTTATGTAGGTTTAAGTGATAGTACCTGAATTTACATAAATATAAATCAACGGTAATTACTATTATGGAAATGCAAATAAGAGAAATGGATTGTCCGGCATGTGGCGGAGTACTGAAACTCACAAGTGTATATGTAAGAAGCACAGTATGCCCGTACTGTGATCAAACGCTTTATATTGAGGATTTCGGTTTGAGTGTGGCAGGTAAATATCCGAAACTTGCCGATTATCCCAGCAGATTTGCCATAGGGGTTAAAGGAAAAATTAAAGGAAAAAATTTTGAAGTTGTAGGAAGAGTACGTTACAGAGGAGAAGATTGTTTCTGGGATGAATGGTATCTTACCTTTGAAGACGGGAAACCGGGATGGTTAACGGAAGAAGAGGGAGAATGTGCCCTCTTCAACAAAGAAAAAATTAAAACATCTGTGCCTGACAGAACCCAATTAAAAGTAGGGAAAACAGTAGATATAAATAACTATAAAGTATTTGTAACGGAAACAGGAGAGGTTTCCATAGAAGGAGGAGAAGGACAGCTTTTCTTTGTAGTAAAACCGGGAACAGAGTTAATTCATATAGATGGTAATGCCGGGGGGAAACTGGTATCCATAGAATTCTACGAAAAAGAAATAGAATTTCATACAGGAGAAAGTCTTGAATATGAAGATATAGTTATTACCAGATGAATATTTTATATGTCTGGACATCAGGTCTGTAGAATGAGAGTCTCCAGTGATAGGGTGATAAATGATGGGTTAATAAGCTCCAAAATCCGGAACTCAGAACGTGAGGACATTAATTAATTTCATTTATATGTAAAAACACCTGTCATTTTTAAACGCAATCATTGCAAGAATTCAATATGTGATATATAATATTGGATATATTTTTTCATGTAATTATGATTTAGCCTGACAATGTCACATTTAATAAAATAGCAATTGGCAATTAGCTGTTAGTTTTCAATTAATAATTAAAGCTAATCGCTAACAGCTAAGAACTAATAACTATTTTATCAAAGCAGGTAATATGACAATGTCAAGTTAGATTATGTGTTTTATAAAAATAATATAACCAGTCAAATGGAGGAATTATAATGGCCATAGTTAATATGTTAAAATTCAATAAACATTCGGGAGCCATGTTAAGTGATGAAGAATATATAGATGTAAGATGGCGAAGATGTTTTTATCTTGATAGTATTCATTCATTATTATCAGGTGAGAGTGCTGATCTGCTTAAAATGGAAGCTGTGTACGGAGGAGTAGGGAATCCTTCAGTACATTATGAAGTGATAAATAAGGTTCAGAAGCAAATAGATACAATAGTATCAGGGCCGGACGGAAAAGAAAAAATACAAACGGCAGGTGATATAGGAAATATAACCCTTTCATCCATTCATGATCTTACAAGAAGAAAAGTTGATGATATTTTAAAACTGCTCTACGGATTTACTACAGATGATTTTAATCAGGGTTATGTAGAAATTGATGGCAAAAAGATCGATATAAAGCAGGATGCTATAAAAGATGATGCCAGAAAAATAATTTCTTTCAAAGATAAAAGGGATTACTTAAAACCGGTATTTGAAAATAAAGTATGTCTCATGGCCTATGACAGAGAGTACGGTCTTACTACTTACTGTATAAAGGCAGACATAGGAGTCCTTTCCCTGGTTTCAGGAGGATTTGAAACACTCGGTAAAGGTGTGTACGGATCAGGAAGGGCTTTCGGAAATTATTTCAAAGATAAATATCTGTCTCAGAGAAGAGATGGAATGGACAGAGTTGAAGGTATGTGTCTTTTAATAGCTTCTGCCATAGAAGCAAGAGATTATTACCTGGGAGTTGGCGGATATTTCAATATTATCTATCTTGATGGAGAAAAAGACAGTCACAGTGAAAGATATAAAGAAATATGTCATGACAGAGTAAAACTGGCCACTGAAATTGTCACAGGATTTCTTAATAATGAATTAAGTAAAGACAAAACCTATGAAATGCTGAATGATCTGCTCTTTGAAGAAAAAACAGAAGAAGCAGTAGAAGAGAACATGTGGCACTATGCTAAAAATCACAGGAGACTGGAACTCTTATTAAGAGGTTATAAAGATGTTGCTCTGGAAGAAAGTGTGGTGTCTTAGTATCGTAACAGGCAAATTGGTACCCAAAAAAATATGGAACACGCTCCTGTCCC